>SVHQ01000085.1 GCA_015055785.1 Clostridiales bacterium
TGTTGATTACATCATCATCGACGATAACGAAGAGGGCCCTAAATATAATCACCTCACGTTGAATGCAGAAACTAAAAAGAACGAATACGTAGACGAAGAGAAATTCAATACCGAAGTTGCAGCGTATGAAAAGCTTTTGGCTGCGGAAGCTAACGGCAAATACGCAGGCAGCAACTCCTACTTCTATTTCCCTTCCCTCAAATGGTTGATTGGCGATAACGACGGCTATCAAGAATTGTCGTTCACGATTAGCTATAAGAAGCCTTCTTCCACTTCCGCGCAAACTTCAAGCAGTCTTTCTACAAGCTCTTTGAGGATTTCTGTTACTGATGAAGGCGTATATGAATTTAAGGTATTCGCAACGGATAAGGGTAACAACCCTATGCAGTATTATCTTGATGGCGAATTGGTGGAAGTAACCACTACCAATATTTGGGATATCAAAGAAATTCCTTCCTTCACGTTTGAAATTGCAAACCTTGGTTTGAAGATTAACGATGAAACTTCCACAACGGCGAGCAGCAAGAAAGCGCAAGAAGACGTTGGTGAAAAATACACGTTTAGTGATATTAAAGTAGTCGGCGCGTCCAGCTTGAAAGAAAATTACGGTTTGTACATGTTCAACTTAGAAGCTGGTAAGAAGCTTGGCGTTACAGAAACCGTGCTTACGAGCATCACCTATAAGGCTTTGAGAGAAAAGATGGCTCCCGACCTTGGTAAAGTAGAAAATAAAGAATATATCGAATACTATCTTGATTGCTATGCCGCATTGCTTGCTGAAAAGGCTGGTGCAACGCAGGAAAAAGTAAGAGCGTTGTTTAGCGAAATCAAAGAATACGACGATCGTATTACGGAAGAAAACGCTAAAGAGGAATGGGAAGCATATAATAAATATAATTGGTCTGTTTCTTCGCAGAGCTTCACGGCAGCAGAAGAAGGCATCTACGTAATCGTTGCAGATTACTGGGAAGAAGAATTGCCCGTACAAAGAGCAGCCGCTTATAAGATTGTTGTAGTGGATTCCGAAGTTGACTCGATTAGGGGTACAACGCTTAGCTGGATCAAGAATAACCTTGTTTCTGTTATCTTGTTCGGTATTGCAGGTTTGATGCTCATCGCAATCATCGTGTTGCTTTTGATTAAGCCTTCCGATGAAACGATGGAAGACATTGACGAAAAGGCTGCAAAGAAAGCTGAAAAAGCTGCAAAGAAAGATAAAAAATCTGACGATAAAGAATAATCAAGGATAAATGAAAACAAAACCGTTGTCTGAAATATGGCGGCGGTTTTTTTGTTTGTGCTCTATTCAAAAGGATTGCAATTTATAATAAAAAGGATTATAATAGAATTATCATCAAAGGAGGACGGGTATTGTGTTGCAGTTAATTTCAGATAAAGCGCAGAGCTTGAAAGAATTTACAGAAAACAATTACGCGCAAGGCTCGTTTTTCTGGAATTATCTTTTGAAAAATAAAGATATCAAGGTGAATGGAGTTCGCGTTGGCAAGGACGTTGCCTTGCAAGCAGGGGATACCGTTGCTTATTATTTAACGAAAAAGCAGGAGGAAAAGCCTGCGTATTATATTGTATATAATGATGAAAACGTGCTCGTTGTGGATAAAGAAAGCGGTGTGAATGCGGAAGCTATTTTTGCGGCACTCGCGAGAGAAGCCGTGGAGCAAGGTGAGGATTGCTATTTTATTCACCGTTTGGATAGGAATACGCGCGGATTGATGATTTTTGCAAAAAATGCAGAGATGGAAGCAGCGCTTTTGCAGGCTTTTAAAGATAGGACGGTGGAAAAGATATATCAAGCTTTGTGTTTGGGGAAATTTGCGAAACCAACTGCAATGCTGAAAGCCTATCTTAAAAAAGACGCCGACAAATCGCAGGTTCGCATTTTTGATAAACCGATAAAGGGCGCGGAAGAAGTTATAACGGAATATCGTGTGTTAGAGGCTGTGGGGTTGGATATGACCCAAGTGGAAGTCGTTTTACACACGGGAAAAACGCATCAGATTCGCGCACATTTGGCATATATCGGTTGTCCAATTGTAGGGGATATGAAATATGGCAATTCCGAGCGGAATAAAGCTTTAAAAATATCCCGACAAATATTGGTGGCGAAGACGTTACGCTTGCGCTTGTCGGGGAGGTTTTCATATTTAAATGATAAGGAATTCACATCAAGATTTGTTGCCGAATTGCCTACGCAAACTATTTAAAAAATAAAGAATAGACGCACCATGTACGCGTTGAAATGAATTATACGATAAAAAACAAGTTCGATTGTTTTGAAGTGAATCCCAAAATTTAGATAAAAAAATATTCAATTTGCGAATGAGTTCTGTACTGCATAGGGCTCATTCCTTTTAGTTTGAGAGAAATTTTCTCATTGTTGCAGTCGAGCGATTTTTTATTATTTTTAATTAAAGAAAAATAATTTTCCGAAATTCTTTAATTTTAACTTCCCAAAAATATACGCTTCAATCTTTATTTTTTATGACGTATCGGAATGTATGACGTATCGGAATGTATGACGTATCGGAATGTATGACGTATCGGAATGTATGACGTATCGAAATGTATGACGTATCGAAATGTACGATGTATCGAAATCTATGACGTATCGAAATGTATAATTTGTCTAATTTTTTCTTAAAAATCCCTTGACATCTCCCCCTAATATATTATATAATATTCATGAAGATATGAACATTTAAACATATAATCAATTATTCATGTTTTAAATAATTCATTTTTTTTAGATAATTCATTTTTTATGTTTCGCACGTTTCGTTTTTTATGTTTCGCGCGTCTCGTTTTTTATGTTTCTCATATCTCATTTTTATGTTTCTCATATTCGTTTCGTGTGTCTAACAGCTTATTATTTATTGTTTTAAGATGAGGTAAGTGCATGAATTTGGCAGTAAAATGTATATTTTGAGATAGAAAAAAGACAAATATCATAGTTCAAAAAAAATAAAACCATAAAGCGCGCCGTTGGTGAATATAATAAATAAGCGCGTTCAAGCGAGGAGCTTTCATGAAAAAAACAAATATATGCGAAAAAGAAAAAGAGCATACCGTAACAGCACAGCGCGCACGAGAAGGCGTGCTATCTGCGTCAGACGTAGAAAGAGTGTGTAATATTTTCCGAGTGCTAGCTGACCCTACGCGTATGAAAATTGTTTTAGGTCTTATGAACGGCGATATGTGTGTGAATCACCTCATGGAAGTGTGCGGTGGAACGCAGAGCGGTGTCAGCCATCAATTGCGTGTGCTTCGCGATAATAAAATAGTGAAAGCAAAACGCATGGGGCAGAACGTGGAATATTCTATCGCAGATAAACACGTGCGTGAAATTGTAGAAATGGGTGTTGCGCATTTATATTGCGCAGAGGGGAATGGATAAAACTTGCGAGGTGCTTTATGAAAAAGATTATACAGCTCGAGGGATTAGACTGCGCTGGCTGCGCGGCAGAGCTTGAAAATAGAATAGCAAAGATTGAAGGTGTGCTCTCTGCGTCTGTTGCATTCGTCAATCAACGCCTCACCGTAGAATATGAAAAGGAAGAAACGTTAGAACGTATTTTTGCTATCGCCAATTCCTTTGAAGAAGTGCACGTAGTGGATAACGAGCACGCGCATAACCATACACATAGCCATACGCATAATCATGCGCATGGTCATCATCATAAACATTTGCATGCACATCATGAAACTTGTTCATGTGGTTGTTGTGATGATATGGAAGAAGTAAATGCGAACGAACATAAGCATATAATAGGCGATAAAGAAAATCGCCTAAAAGAATGGTTATCTATTGGAATTTCCGCAGTATTTTTCCTTATAGGGATATTGTTTGCTCAGTTTTCAAATGGTACGTTTGGAGAAGTAGCGAAATATGTCGCATATGCGATTGCATATATCTCCGTAGGCTATCCAGTGCTAATTTCAACTGTGAAAAATATCACGAAGGGGCGAATTTTCGACGAGAACTTTTTAATGACGTTGGCATCGATTGGAGCAATGTGTATCGGTGAAGTAGGGGAAGCGGTGTTGGTTATGCTCCTTTACCAAATCGGGGAATTATTGCAAGCGATTGCCGTGGGTTCGTCCAGACGTTCTTTAACGAAATTAATGGAACTTAAAAACGAACGAGCAACGTTGCTTGTTGGTAACGAACAGAAAATTGTTGAATCCGAAGAGGTGAAGCCGGGCGACGTACTTCTTGTGAAAGCAGGCGAAAAGGTGGCAGTGGACGGAATTTTGCTTTCCGATGAAGCCATTTTAGACACGAAATCGTTGACGGGTGAATCGGAGCACAGAACGTATAAAAAGGGCGATGAAATATTGTCCGGTTGCATAAACGTGGGGGGCATGTACGAGATGAAAGCGTTACGCCCTTATAATGAAAGTGCGGTTGGAAGGATTTTGGAAATGGTGGAAAACGCTGCTTCGAGTAAAGCGGAGCCGGAAAAATTTATCACCAAATTTGCAAAATATTATACGCCGATTGTATGTTGTTTGGCTTTAGCGATTACGATATTTTTGCCTTTGATAAGCGGTTTGGCTGTGGACGGCAGATTCTATTTTAAAGATTTCAGCCGTTGGTTGCACACCGCGCTCACTTTCCTTGTTATATCCTGTCCTTGCGCGCTGATTATTTCCGTACCGCTCACCTATTTTTCGGGCATTGGTAGTTGTGCAAAAAAGGGTGTTTTGGTAAAGGGTTCGATGTTTTTGGACGTTTTAACGCAGGCAAAAATAATTGCTTTTGATAAAACGGGCACCTTGACGGAAGGCAATTTTACCATATGTGCTAAGTACGCGGAAGGCGTATCCGAGGAAGAACTTTTAGAATTAGTGACGGCGGCAGAAGGCGGTTCTGCGCACCCGATTGCAAAAGCTTTGATGGGCAAAGAGAGCGATTTAAAGGCAACAAAGGTAAGCGAATTTGCGGGCAGGGGTGTGCGAGCAGAAGTGAACGGCAACGTGATACTTGTGGGCAACGCGGTTCTCTTTAAAGAACAAGCGGTAGAGCATCCCGATTTCGATAGTCCGTATACGCACATCTACGTGGCGAAGAACGGCACGTATTGCGGAACACTTGAAATTGGCGACCGAGTGCGAGCTGAAGCGAAAGCGACGGTTTGCACGTTGAAAAAATTGGGTTACACGCGCACGATGATGTTGACGGGCGATAGCGAACCCCGTTCCTATAAAGTAGCCCATGAAACGGGTGTGCAAGAAGTTTACGCGACTCTTCTGCCCGATCAAAAATTACAGTTTGTAAGAGAGCTTAAACGCGAGGGGTTGGTGGTATACGTCGGCGACGGCATCAATGATGCTCCTGTAATGACGGTGGCGGATTGTTCGGTGTCTATGGGGCAGTTAGGCAGTGCGGCGGTAGTAGAAGCGTCCGATCTTGTATTGATTTCGGACAATTTATGCGGTTTGGCGCACGCTGTGCGCATCGCAAAGAAAACGCGCGAAATCGTCATGCAAAACATCATTTTCTCCGTCGTAATGAAAGCGGTGTTTATGATTTTGGGGCTGTGCGGCGTATTGCCGTTGTGGCTTGCGGTGTTTGCGGACGTTGGCGTAATGTTACTCGCCGTATTAAATTCATTTAGAGTACGTGGAAGAAAGTAGGAGCTTAGATATATAAAAGAAAAGGGGAAGCGTGATTTTATAAAAAAACGCTTTTCCTTTTCTTTTTGTTGTGGTATAATATAGAGGAAGGAGTAAAAATTATGGAAAGGATGAAATTAGTAGTTGCATCGGGCAATAAAAATAAATTAAGAGAAATTGCGGAAATCTTCAACGATTTGGAAGTAATTTCACAAAAAGAAGCAGGTTTTGACGTTGACGTAGAGGAAACGGGAACAACGTTTGTAGAAAACGCACGTTTAAAAGCGCATGCAGCGGCAAAAGCATTAGGTTGTATGGCGCTGGCAGACGATAGCGGACTTTGTGTAGATGCTTTAAACGGTGCGCCAGGTGTGTATAGCGCCCGTTATTGCGGCTATCATGGCAGTGATAAAGAAAACCGTGATTTGCTGTTAAAAAATATGCAAGGCATTCAAGACAGAAGCGCGCATTTCACGAGTGCAATGGTGTTGGCATATCCCGATGGTAAGGAAATCGTTGCAGAGGGACATACCTACGGAAAAATTTTGCACGAGGAAACGGGTGAGGGCGGATTTGGTTACGATTGCTTGTTTGAAAGCGATGATTTAAAGAAATCTTTCGGCGAAGCAACCGCGGAAGAAAAGAACGCAGTTTCCCATCGTTATCGCGCTTTGCAAAATCTTCTCGAAAAATGGCGAAAAATAGAGAAATGATAGGGGCATGTACGCGTTGAGTTTAAAATAAAACCAAGAAAATGGATAAAAAATGAAGAAAATAATCATAACCTCCGATACGCATGGATGCGTAGCGGCAATAGAAAAATTAATGTCTTTAATCGCAGAAAACGATTATTTTTTGCATTTGGGTGACGGTTGTATGGACGTGCGGCAAGTTTGGAAAGAATATCCCGATAAAATCTATCAATGCCGCGGCAATTGCGACGGTTTTTCACCCACGCCCGATGATGGTGAATTAGAAATAGAATACGTCAATATTTTTTATTGTCACGGCGATAAATACGGCGTAAAAACCTCTCTTGTGCCGTTAGCGAAGGAAGCCAAAAAGCGCGGTTGTTCGCTTGTTTTATACGGTCATACTCATAAGGCGGATATCACAGAGATAGATGGGGTGACGCTTATCAATCCAGGCGCGCTTCGTCGTCCAGTAGGCGAGGGCGGCAGCTATTGTTATCTCGTTATCAATAAAGACAAAATTACCCCCGTGATTGTAGGCGAATCGGTATTTTAATGGAATGGATATACGTAAAAAACCTCGTTAACAAATGCTGCTAACGAGGCTTTTATTTTCATATTATATTTAATTATTCATGAATCTCCAAGGCATAGAACGCGGATGCCGTTTGATTGGGCTGAAGCTGTAACATATCGCGCTTGGTGGTAAGGTCTTCGGTGACGCCGTCATCTGCAGGCAAAGCGCCCCAAGGCTCTAAGCAAACGTAGGGGGCATCTTTGTGGTCCATGTGCCAAAAACCGATATATT
>SVHQ01000086.1 GCA_015055785.1 Clostridiales bacterium
AACCGTGTCAAAACAGAACCGAGCATAAAAACGGAAGAACGCAGCTCTCTGGTGAGCCGCGTGGGAATTTCATGGGAAACCGCATTAGAACTGTCAATGATAGCGCAATCTTTTTGCCTACGGATTTTACAACCAACCTCGGTTAGAATATGTAGCATATTTTCCACGTCGCTAATTCGTGGGACATTTCTAATGACGACTTGTTCGTCCGTCAAAACTGCCGCAGCCAACAATGGCAATACCGTATTCTTTGCGCTCTGCAATTGAATTTTACCATACAGCTTTTTGCCGCCGTTAATTATATATTTATCCATACGATAAAGCTCCTTATACCTTATTGTATGAAAAACCTGTTTCCTTTTGTGTATTCCCTATTTTTAGCGTTTTTTGAAATGGAATATAGCACTCCCATAGATGCCATTGTAATAATTAGCGAAGTATTTCCCGAACTAATCAGTGGCAAAGGTAAACCCGTTGGGGGAATGCTACCACTGACAACCAAAGCATTGACAACTGTTTGTATCCCGTAAACCAAAGTGATTCCAGATGCCAATAAAAAAGAAAAGAAATCGTTGGCTTTTGAAGCGGTCTTTATACCAAGAAAAATAAGCAATCCACTTACTATAAATAATAGAGCTATACCGAAAAAACCCAATTCTTCCCCGATAATCGATAAAATAAAATCGCTTTCCGCAAAAGGTAAGAAGCGGTATTTTTGTCTTGAACGAAATAGACCTGCACCGAACCATCCACCATTCCCCAATGCATATAAAGACTGAATCAACTGATACCCCTCGCCTCTCGGCGATTCCCAAGGATCGAGAAACGCACTCAAGCGGGATAAACGATACGGCTCTGCAATTATCAACAACGGAATTGCTATAAGTGCAGGAATAAACAGCATCATAAAATGTTTGATTTGCATTCCGCCTAAAAACAACATTGTCAATATCAGCATTCCAACGCACATTGTTACAGACATATTCGGTTCTATAATGATTAAAAGACAGATCACACCACCCGATAAAAGAACGGGCAAAATACCTTTGATCGTTTGCAGTTCCCCCATATTTTCCGACATATAAGCAGACGAAAATATCACGAACCCATACTTTGCCAATTCAGAGGGTTGAATGGTGACTCCGCCAATTCCGATCCAGCGTGTTGCACCGTAATTGGTTTTCCCTATTCCTGGTATGAATACCATGACAAGCAAAATAATCGGCAAAATTAAGGCAATCCAACGCACCCTTTTCCCCTTTAAGAATTGAATATTAAGACGACCGCAAAAAAACATCGCCACAATTCCAATAACAAAACCTAACAATTGCTTATTGACAAAATACCACTCATTACCATACTGCGTTTTTGCAACGTAACGGCTCGCCGAATATATTGCTAACACTCCAAATCCACTTAAAATACAAGTGAGAATGGGAATTAAAATTTCACCTTGAGGTTTATTCCGTTTCCTCTGCGACGTAATTTCTTGTTCTTTCAAACGTATCGTTTGCGAATACGGCTGCATCACTTGAACCGATGAGGAAGACGGGGTTTTCCTTTTCTCTTTCAAGGATATCCTCTCCATCTTCTTCCTCAACAGCCGTTTCGTTTGTTTTTTGCTTTTTAACGTCAAGTGACTGTATAATTTCGACAAATTTATCACCTCTTTCTTCATAGCTTGCAAATTCGTCAAAACTTGCACTTGCAGGGCTTAACAGCACCGTCTGACCTGCCTTTGCTCGCAATGCGGCAATCCTTACCGCAAATTCAAAATTTTCACAAAAGGTAAATTTATGAAAACCGCATTCTCTTGCGCTCTTCAATAACGAAAAACGGTTTTCACCATATAAAACAGCATAAACAACTTTGCTTTTTGCAAGCGACGAAAATAATTTATGATAATCATATCCTTTGTTTTTCCCGCCTAATAACAAAATTGTTTCTTCTTTCATGCTGGAAATTGCTTTCAACGTCGCATCAACGTTGGTGCCTTTGGAGTCATCAATATACGTAACGCCATGATATTCCCCTACCTTTTCAATACGGTGCTTAATACCTTTAAAATCGCTTAAAGACGAGGCTATGATTTCTGATTTTATCCCCATAATTTTCGCCGCTGCAATTACCGCCAAAGCGTTTTGGACGTTATGTAAACCATTTATAGGTAAATCGTCAGCCGACATAATTTTTTCTTTCCCAAAATACAAATCACCGTCCGCATAATATGCACCGCGCACCTTGTCATATACAGAAAAATACACCGTATTTGCCTTTGTTTTTTCAGCAAAACTACGCACGTTTTCATCATCGTAATTTAATACAACAAACTCCGATTCCGTACAGTTTTTTAGTAATTTTGACTTTAAAAACACATAGTTTTCCATATTATAATGGCGATTCAAATGATCTTCGGCGATATTGAGAATCATGGCGATATGCGGACGCAAAGAATTCAGTGTTTCCAACTGGAAGCTGGAAATTTCCGCCACAGCAACAGTATTACTATCTTGATTGTAAAGATGTAACATCGGTTCGCCGATATTTCCACACGCCTGCGCCGTAACACCGCTATTATTTAATACGTTTGTCAGCATGGAAACCGTCGTGGTTTTTCCGTTCGTACCCGTCACGGCAATAACGGGATTATTTAAATACCTTGCAGCAAGTTCCGTTTCCCCCACAACCGCCTTTTTATGTTTTCTAAAAGCAATCGCTAAGGGATGGTCGATAGGCACGCCGGGGCTAAGCACCAATACGTCGCAAATATCACTCATGGAAGACAGCTGTTCTTTTTTTATACGCCTTGCGCCTTTTTCTTCTAAGTTTTTTGCCATTTGTTCCACGCGTTCGTTCGTCAAATCATCATAAATATAAACAATGGCTTTTAGTTCAAGTAAAAATTCCGCAGCCGCCTGACCGGATTTCGATAAACCCAGTACTAAGAAATTTTGTCTACAAGGATACATTACTACCTCCCTTTCCTTTTCAATGAATAATGTGATATATTACATTGCCGTTACGACACAAACAGCACCCAATAATAGTGTAATGATAAAATAAGCATAGGATATTTTGCTTTCCGAAAAACCCTTTTGCTGAAAATGATGGTGTATCGGCGCCATTAAAAAAATTCTTTTGCCTTTTGTTGCTTTATAGTATATTACTTGCAGAATAACGGATATGACAGAAATTACAAAAACCAAGCCTACCACGGCAATATATAATACGTTTCCCGTAAAAATTGCAATCGCCGCCGCGAAGCCGCCCAATGCCAAAGATCCCGTATCCCCCATAAACACCGATGCAGGCGATGTATTAAAAAATAAATAGCCCAGCAACGCTCCCATTAAGCAAAAGGATAAAATAGATAAATAGGAAAAACCTTTTTGAACACTGATTAATACTCCTAAGCAAGCAAAGAACGGTATGGATGAACTTGCCGCCAAACCGTCTAATCCATCCGTTAAATTCACCGCATTCACCGTCGCAATAAACACGAAAATCGATATTGGGAAAATCCACCCCCCAACGTCAATCCTGCTTTTAATAAAAGGAATATTAATAAAGGTAACATTTTCTTTATAACAATAAATAGCGGCAAAAATTGCAACAAGAATTTGAAACAACAACTTTTGCCAAGCTCGTAATCCCAAATTTTCTTTGTGTTTCTGCTTTAAATAATCATCTAATAATCCGATTACCATATACGATAAACCTATGACGAGCACGATTAAAAAGCTTCGTTCTGCCTTTTGGACAAAAAGCACGGCGGAAAGAAGCGCCGCCGTGATAAATCCTAAACCGCCCATGGTTGGCGTACCGTTTTTTGCTTTATGTTCCTTTACATAACTAAGAATATTTTGCCCTGCCTTTAATTTCCGAAGTAACGGAATGAGTACTTTACATAATCCAATCGAAAGTAGGCAGGATAGAATACTCACCCAAAAATATATTTTCATCTGCACCCCTTTTTTCTATCAAGAGTATGGATTTTTTGTCTTACTTGCCAATAATTTTTCAATAACATCATGGTCGTTAAAATTGTATTTTATACCCATAATCTCTTGATATTCCTCTCCACCTTTACCTGCAACCAAAACAACGTCACCTTTCTTTAAAAAATCAAACGCATACTCCAATGCTTTTTTACGGTCGGGAATAACTACGTACTTCACGGAAAACCTACGATAACCACGTTCTATGTCTGAAATAATGTCTAATGGGTCTTCATAACGTGGATTATCCGAAGTCAATATGGAAAAATCCGATTTTTTTGCGGCAATCTCGCCCATGAGCGGACGTTTTGTTTTATCGCGGTTTCCACCGCAACCAAAAACACATATCAATCGACCTTTGCAATGCGCTCGAAGGGTATTCAAGGATTTTTCCAAGCCGTCTGGCGTATGCGCAAAATCCACGTAGATATCCGCGCCTTGATATACGCCTACATTTTCCAATCTACCAAGTACACCTTTAATCTCCATTAATCCCTTTTCTATTGCTTGCATTTCCACACCAAGTTCTTTAGCACACGTTGCTGCTGCTAAAGCATTCAATACGTTATGTTTTCCCGTCATTGAAAGCCGTACACGGCAAAGTTCATCATTTATATTTAGCATACATTCCGAGCCGTATAATCCCTCTTCCGTAATCACAGCAAATGCTTCAGATGGTGTATGCAAACCGTAAAATACCGTTTTATACCCCTCTTTATTTTGACAATTTTCTAAAATTTTATCCGTGCGCATGATGCCAATCTCACGCCCTGATTCTTCATCGCCGTTTAATATCGCAATCGGGCATACGTCACACGTAAATAATTTCATCTTTACCGCTTTATAATTCTGCATACTTTTGAAAAAGTCCAAATGATCTTGCGAAAAATTTGTAAAAATACATGCTACAAATTGCACCCCCTTAATCTTGCGATAGTATATTGCATGTGCGGATACTTCCATAACAACGTATTCTATACCATAAACAAGCATTTCAGCCAAAGTTTTTTGCAAAATAAGCGGATCGGGCGTTGTTAAATCTGTTGGAACTTTTCGGTCTGCAAACCGAATGCCTAACGTACCGATTACCCCCACTTTTTTACCCGATTTTTCAAGAATTGAGGATAGCATGTACGAAGTGGTCGTTTTTCCGTTCGTTCCCGTAATCCCGATTACTTTCAAGCGCTTAGAGGGATTTCCGTAATATGCACTACTAATAAGCCCCAAAGATTTTCGGGAATCTTCCACTAAAATCTGGACTACGTTGATATCTAATTTTTGCTCGGCAACGATAGCTACTGCTCCGTTTTTAACAGCTTCTTGTACGCATTGATGTGAATCGGTTTTTTCTCCTTTAATGCAAAAAAATAAACCGTTATGCATTTTTTTTCGACTATCTGTTGATAGCGACAAAATTTCTATATCTTCCATTCCCGAACCGATTATTTTAGCTTCTGTAACATCTTTTAACAGTTCTACTAACCGCATATCTCCTCCTATATTTTCATTTTAATTTATATGATATGGACGGTAGGTTTTTAAAAAATCATTTTATTCAATTTTTGCTTGCACATTGTCAGCAATTTCCTGTTTGTCCTTTCTATTTATTATATAATTAATCTGTACGTTTTAGACTATACATTAAATAATTGTAGAATTTTATTAAACAATAAATTTCGCATGAAAAAATGAGCTCTGCTATACACAGAACTCATTCTTTTATTTGTTATTCATTTGTCTAACGTTGTGGGATATCTAATTTAAATTTTTTTACGCTTGATACCAAACAATCAAAAAAATCATTCCAATCAGAAAGAAAAACAAACCTGTAAAAAAGATACAAATCTTTCCGTCACTTTTTTTCTTGCCTGTTTTTCTTTCACGATATTCCGCGTAAGTTTCTTCATCTTTTCTATACATCGGAATGAATACTCTTAAAGCTCGTTTCATCGCAAAACCAAAGCCAATAAATATTCCTTCATCGCTAACATACAGCAAGCCAGAAAAGAGAATTAACAACATACCAGCAGTTGTAAAAGCATCACACAAAACGGTTATGTTTATGTCAAAACTTTTAATCGCGAAAACAAATAAAACAATTCCAACCGCCACGCAAAAACAAATAAGATATTTTGTTAATAATGCTTTCTTATCTTTTTCCACTACGTTCTACCTTTCCTATTTTACTCGCTAAGCTGCTTCTTATACTTCTCTTCTTCTTCGTCATTACAATATACAAAATGCCCAGGCGAAACCTCACGCAAAGAAGGTTGATTAACCGAATAATCATGCTCAGCAATAGGATTATACGTAATTCTTGTACGTTTCTTTTCGTAAATAGGGTCAGGCAAAGGAATTGCTGACAATAACGATTTCGTATAAGGATGTAATGGATGTTTAAACAATTCGTCCGAGGTAGCAAGTTCTACCATCTTACCGAAATACATAACACCGATTCTATCCGAGAAGTATTTTACGACAGATAAGTCGTGTGCAATAAACAAAATAGTAAGCCCTAAACGGTCTCTTAAATCGTTAAGAAGATTGATTACCTGCGCTTGGATAGATACGTCCAATGCAGAAATCGGTTCGTCTGCGATAATCATTTCAGGCTGCATGATAATTGCTCTTGCAATACCAATACGCTGACGCTGACCACCAGAGAACTCATGAGGATAACGATCGGCATGCTCTCTTACCAAACCTACTGTTTCCAAAATTTCATATACTTTTTCCGTAATGTACTTTTGGTCGCGAATACCGTTTATAATCAAGCCTTCCGCTATAATTTCACGTACCGTCATACGAGGGTCAAGCGAAGCAATAGGATCTTGGAAAATCATCTGAATTTGCGTAATCAATCTGCTCTTTTTTGCGACACGGCATCTCGATGCAAATTCTTTTTTCAATGCTTTTAATTCTTCTTCATTGCCTTCTGCTGCTTTAAATTTTTCCTCATATTCCGCTTCCAATGCTGCAATCAAAGAAGCAGCATACTGTCTATCCACTTCTTTGCTGTCAACTTTTGCGCTACGAATTAAAGCTCTGTTTTCGTCTACGACTTTACCAAGCTCCTCATTGATTTGCTTAATTTTCTCCGCAACTTCTTCTTTTTTGCTTT
>SVHQ01000087.1 GCA_015055785.1 Clostridiales bacterium
TAACAAACAACGTTCGCCATAACGCTTTCAACCGTATGCCTTTTTTTTGAATCAACAAGGCGACTATCAACCCTAAAAAATAATTGGTGAAGGTTGCAAAAAACGCCCACACAAATGTCCATAACAATACTCTCAAAAACACGATTGCAAAATCCGAGCTTCCGCCTGACAGGGAAAACATCGTCTTGAAATTCGTAAATCCTACCCAATCAAAAAGTTTCCCTGGCGGCGTATGCGCATAGTCGTAATTGGTAAATGCAATAAGCACCATAAAAATAAGCGGCATCACCGTGAAGATAATCAAGCCCAAAAACGGCAGTGCTAACAAAGGCACGTAAAAACGCTCGTTCAAGACCGTGTGTATATCTTCTCGAAAGCTGCTTATAGGCTGCCCTTGCCGTATGCGCCTATCATTCTCTGCATTCCCCCGTATATTCATATACCATACCATAAGGTATAAAAGAATAACCACAAGGCTGACCACGCCGTATAAAAGTATTAAAAAACTATTATCGCCCGTTATCTTTTCAAAAATTTGCAGATTTTCATTCCATTCTTCACCAGACAGTTTCGTGCCTAAATTTCCCGAAAACAAATGCCCGATATAACCGCCGCCGAAAAATATCATATACAGTGCAAAAAACAATTGCGTTAGTAAATACAGCAAGCCTTTCGCCACTTGACCACGATATAACTGTCCAAAGCCCATGATAAAAAAGGAAATTTTCGTGGCAAGCGATCCGTTTTTAAATGCTAAAATCAAATTCTTGCCTATATTCGATTTTCTTACAGTTTTGTTCTGTTCTCCCACCGTCGCCTCCACCTTTATAAGGATTCGCCTATATTATTCCTCTGTATCTACGCCCTTATTCGTTGTCTTTTCTATCGCAGAAACACAAGCTTTTAATTGTGCTTTCAAATCAAAATTACCGCTCTGCGAACCCGTCACCATAGCACTACCCAAGCCTTCCATGGGCACCCACAACGTAGATGGTACTTCCGTTTGAATTTTACTATGCTCTAACTGTTGCGTAATGGCTTTTGCACAAACGTCTGCTTGCACTTTCTCTTCTTTACGCGCTTCTATATTCGTCGGGACGTAACCGCGTTCTTCAAAATGCTTCACCTGATTTTCTTTGTTTGTATAGAATTCCGCAAAATCCATCGCGTCTGTTTTATGCTTGGAGTAATTATTTACGCCCATCAATTTATAACCTGCAAAAGAAGTAAGCTGCACTTGTTCTTCGTTTGCCGTCCCTTTATTTAAAGTATACGTCGGCAATTTCGCCGCCGCAAAATTTTCCTTTAACGCGCCTTCAATTGCCGTTCTGTTCCAAGTCCCTGAAACCGCCGCCACAATCGAACCGTCACTAAAGCCTGCTGTGATTTTGGAATCGTTCGCATCCGCTTTAAAACGGCTGTCCTTTGCCAAATTCCACATAGCTTCCGTCACAGCCTCACCCGTTGTATTGTCGAAATCACAAGTAATGCTTGTTTCCGCAAGATTGTCATCATACGTCACTTCATACCCCAAGCCCTTACCAAAGAAAAACGCCGTAGAATACCAACCGTCTGTCAATGGATAAGCAACTTGCTTGCTCGCACTGCACTTACTCAAAATCCCATCCATGCTCTGTACGTCCGCTTCCGAAAAAACAGATTTATCGTAATAGAGGAAGAAAGTGTTGTCTGTATACGGCATACCATACACACCTTCCGTTCCCTTTACTTTCATCGTAACCGACTGAATCGCAACTTCCGCATTCGCCTTTTTAAGGCGGTCTAAACGCTCCCCTGCAATTCTTGCCAAAGCATCACCGTTAATAAGTTTGCTCAACTGGTCATTTAAACAAGAATATACGTCTGCCGCATTTTCCACGTCGTTCAGCACACGCGTAGCTACGTCGTTTTCCCCTTGAATATCAATGACGAATTGGTATTTTTTATCAGGGTGTTTTGCTTCAAATTCTTTCGCCACTGCCGTAGCAAATGGTTTATCTGCTTCGGATACCCAAACAGTTAATTTAATGACGTCCGCGTCCATTGCCCCGTTACAACTACAACCCACAGCCCCTGCCATAGCAAACATTGCCATAAGACCGCATACGATTTTTGTTTTTTTATTCATGGTTATTTCCTCCCTGCCTAAATCCATAGACACCATTTTCTTATAGTTTTTCTTTTTTCGATGAATTTTATACAAGAAAGAAAAAATCTCCGCCAAATTTAGGAAGAGATTTTTTAACGTCACTTTATTCAATATCCCAAACGTGCCGAGCGTATTCTTGAATAGAACGGTCGGAAGAAAATTTACCTGCATGTGCCATATTCATGATGCATTTCGTTAAAAATTCTTCTTTGCCACATGCGGAAATGCTTTCTAATTTCTTTTTAATATAATCAGCAAAATCATGCAGAACTAAATATCGATCAGCATCCGTCCCCGTCAATAAACTATCGTATATCGACTGAAAAAAACCCGTGCCGTTATCATCAAAAGTACCGTCCACCAAACTATCCACAACGGCTTTTAAGTCACCGTCTTTTTCCAAAATTGCCGCAGGACTATAATTGGCTTTTATTCCCTCTATATCTTCCACACGCGCCCCGAAGATATAATTATTTTCCAATCCCGCTTCTTGACAAATTTCCACGTTCGCGCCGTCCATCGTCCCCAGCGTCACCGTACCATTGAGCATAAATTTCATGTTACCTGTGCCGCTCGCTTCCATGCCAGCCATGGAAATTTGCTCGGATATATCACTGGCGCAAACGATTTTCTCTGCGTACGATACGTTATAGTTTTGCACAAATACAACGCGCAACTTATCCATAACCGACTCATCATTATTCACCTTTTGGGCAATTTCATTGATAAATTTAATAATCGCTTTTGCATTGTGGTATCCAGGCGCTGCTTTTGCCCCAAAAATAAATGCCGTGGGTTGAAAATCAGGCAATTGGTTTCTTTTTAACCGATTGTAAATATACAAAATGGAAAATGCGTTTAAAAGCTGTCTTTTGTATTCGTGCAACCTCTTAATCTGAGCGTCGAATATAAAATGCGGCGGCAACGTCACCCCCTCTTTTTTCGCTATATAATCGGAAAGCTTTTCCTTGTTTTCTTGTTTGATTTTTAAAAATTCCGCTCGAAAATCTTTATCATCTAAATGTGCCTCTAATCTTTCCAGCTCTCGCAAATCAAACAGCCAACCCTCTCCAATCGTTTTCGTTACCAGCTTTGCCATTTTTGGATTGTTTAAAATAAACCAACGGCGGGGCGTGATGCCGTTCGTAACGTTGACAAACTTATCGGAAAATAAGGAATACCATTCGGCAAAAGTTTCCGTTTTTAAGATATTCGTATGGATTTCCGCTACGCCGTTCACCTTTTTGCTGGCATATATGGCAAGATTCGCCATGTGTACAATCCCGTCTTTGATAATATAATATTTATCCTGTTCCCAACCCTCAGCGGTCAAATTTTCTTGTATTTCTTCAATCACACGCAACATCTCAGGCAAAATTTTACCAAGCATATCCACGTTCCAACGCTCTAACGCTTCGCTCATAATTGTGTGATTTGTGAAACAAAAAGTCTGTTGGGCTATTTCAAAAGCTTGTTTAAAGGGCATACCGCGCAACTCAAGCAAACGGATAAATTCAGGAATCGCCAATACAGGGTGGGTATCGTTTAATTGAAAAACCTGCACCTTTGCTATATCCTCTAAATTCCCCCCTTCCCTTACGTATTTGCGCAAAAAATCCTGCAAGGACGCCGATACCATCAAATACTGCTGACGCAAACGCAAAATTTTTCCCTCTTCCGTATTATCGTTTGGATAAAGCACAGCTGTAATAGACGTTGCCGCAAAATTTTTCACAGCCGTTTCTTGTCCCTGCATTTTATCAAAAACAAAAAAATCAAACGGCTCCGTCGGTTCGCTTTGCCAAAGCCGTAAGGTGTTGATTACCCCGTTTTTATAGCCAATAATCGGCATATCGTAAGGAACTGCATATACGGAAAAATCAGCGTAATCTACTTGCACCCTATCCTGCTCTTTCCGAACACTCCAAGGGTCACCAAAGCACAACCAATCATCTGCCGTTTCCTTTTGAAAACCGTCCTCAAATTTTTGCTTAAACAAACCGTAACGGTATCGCAAGCCATAGCCGTCAAGCGGCACATTCACCGTGGCGGCGCTATCCAAAAAGCACGCCGCAAGACGGCCCAAGCCGCCGTTCCCCAAAGCCGCGTCTTCCACTTCTTCTAAATCTTCCATTTCCGCGCCCACAGAAGCAAGTGCTTTCTTCGCCTCTGCATAAATACCTAAATTGAGCAGATTGGAAAATACCACACGCCCAATAAGAAATTCTGCAGAAAAATAACCGCAACGCTTTTTATGTGCATTGCGGCTGTTCTCCCAATCCGTGCAAAGTCCCATCATCGCCGCCTCGGAAAGTGCGTTATACACTTCCTTTACGCCTTCACCATTGCCCAATCGAGCCCCTTTCACGCGTAAACGGGAATGAAAATCTCTCACAAACTTTTCTTTATTCATTTCCATAATCTCGCACTCCTTTTTAAGAGTAATACAAACAAAGTTTGCCTCACTTCTTAACGTTTCATACGAAATTATGCAATTTTATCTATCATATTCTTCCGTTAAAGATTTCAGCCAAGCAGCTTTTCTCTTACTGAAATCTTTTTCAATGAAACGGAAAGTCCAATTTTTATCGGACACCGTGGCTGGTGCATTCAAACGCGCTTCCTCTCCCATACAAAGCACGTCATGCATAGGAATAATGACAACGTTTGCCTTGGACGCCATCAACAACTCGATAACGCTTTTGCACTCTTCCTCAATCGTTTCCGTAAGATAAGGCGTTTCTGAAGCCAAACACTCTTCTTCCAACGTTTTTTCAAATGCCTTACGTTCGGTTTTTTCCATGCTTTCCATAAAAGAACGCAACGTATTATTATCGTGCGTACCCGTGTAAGCAACACAATTCTCATCATATTGCGAGGGTAAATATTCATTTTCAGGGTTTCCGTCAAAGGCAAACTCGAAAACTTTCATGCCAGGATACCCCGTCGCTTTTAACAAATCACGAACCCCATCGTCGATCACACCCAAATCCTCGGCTATAATCGCGCGGTCTTTAATACTCGCAAACAAGGCTGCTTTGGGTCCGTCCAGCCATTCCCCTTCCTTTGCCGTTTCTGCATCGGCAGGGATTGCATAATAACGATCGAACGCGCGGAAATGGACAATTCGAATCATGTCGAACAATTGGAAAGCATAGTGAATACGGTCTATCCACCATTGATAATTTTGCGATTTCAGTTTTTTCCAGTTATAGACGGGATTCCCCCACAACTGACCGTCATCACAGAATGCATCGGGCGGCACCCCCGCCAATAAGGTGAGGTTACCCTCTCCGTCCATCATAAATAATTCTTGCCCATATTTCCACGTTTCAACACTATCGTATGCGACGTATATCGGCATATCGCCCATAATGGAAATTCCCTTTTCTTTTGCATAATCATGCAACGCATTCCATTGTTTTAAGAAAATAAATTGCGTGAATTGCCAAAATTCAATTTCCTCTTGATTTTCCTTGATATAAGCGGATAAAACCTCTTTATCGGCTCTTTTATACGGCTCGTCCCACTCCGTCCACGGCTTATAACCAAACGTTGCTTTTAATGCCATAAACAACGCCGCATCTTTATATTTTCCTTCGTCAAGAAAACTTTGCCACGCTGTATCTGATTTTTCAAAACGCGTATATGCTTTTTTGAGAATTTCCGCTTTGTACGTAAAAAGCTTGCCGTAATCCACGCGGCGGATATCTTCCCCCCAAGTGTATTCAGAATAATCAGATTTTTCCAGCAATCCTTCCTTATTTAAAGTATCAAAATCGATAAAATAGAAATTCAATGCATTAGAAGCATAGGATTGATAGGGACTATCCCCATAACTCGTCGGCAACAAAGGCAACACTTGCCAAATTTTCATGCCTGCCGATTCCAACCAATCTACAAAAGCATATGCACCATCCCCCAACGTTCCAATTCCCTCTTGTGAGGGCAAGGACGATATCGGCATTAATACCCCTGCGCTTCTCTCCCAACTATACCCTTTTTTCTCTCTCGTTTTCATAAAACACCTATATCTTTTCACTTAAGCGCGAAATGCACTCCACTTCAATATTGGTTTCTTTCGTTTTTTTTATGCTCTTATTCAATACTACGCTCTATGCGCAACAATAAAATCTCTTCCGATTTTTGAACACCTTTCATTGGTTCGTTTTGTAAAACTCGACGCGCTTGCCCAAGTAATATTGAAACGGCTTCTTTATCGCCGTTTAATGCGGAAAATGCCGCCAAAGCTCTTTTTGCGTCCACCGTTTCACCGCGCAAGTATTCTTTGCAAAATTCACTACTCTCTTGCGCCAGTTCCGCATTGCCTGTAATTGAATGCATATAAACAAGCTCCGTGGCTATTTTTGTCATCTCTAATTTAGGCAGATAAGCCTGTGCATTCACCAAACGATTCAAACAGTCAGCTGCCTTTTCGACGTCGTTCTTTTCAAGATAATAACGATAGCGAAGGTCGAGCATAATCGCAAATAATGGTTCGTCCTCGCAAAGTTGTGGCAGATTGAAATACAACGCTTCATCAATTTCCAAAAAGCTTTTGCCTTCATATAACTGACCCTGAATTTCCATGGCGGAAATCATCACGCGCTCTGTATCCGCGCCGTTTTTTAATCCGGAATATATCAATAAATCGGTCTTACCGCTGCCATATTCCACGGGCAGCATATTCAGCACTTCTAAATATGCCATGTAGGGCAACATACCCAATAAAAAATAATTAACCTGCCCGAACAGCATACAAAAGATTGCCGCAAGTAAAACCACAACCAAACACAAACCACCCGCAACCAAACCGCCGAGCGTATATTGCATAGCACGTTGTTGCATATTACCACTCGATTTGGGAAGCACCTGCGTTTCATCGTCATCAAACGGAGAAGCTAAAGAAAATCTTTTTTTACCGTCCTTCATAACAAATCGAAAACAGAACATTTTAACGTAC
>SVHQ01000088.1 GCA_015055785.1 Clostridiales bacterium
TAAATAAAGGTTTTGAGGTGATAGAAGCCAAGTGGCTATATGATGCGCCGCTCTCTAAAATACATACCATTGTGCAGCCGGAAAGTATTATCCATTCGATGGTGGAATTTGAGGACAGCGGTATTTTGGCGCAAATGAGCTATCCGACCATGGAATTGCCCATTCAACTCGCCTTGACCTATCCCGAACGTTTTGATTGTAATTTAAAACCGATGGATTTCGAGGCGTTGGGTGCGATTCGTTTTCTGCCGTTAGAAAGAAAACGTTTTCCTTGTTATGATTTGGCACTTCGCAGTGCGGAAATGGGGGATAATTTCCCTTGCGCGCTGAACGGTGCTGGGGAAGTGGCGGTGCGAGCCTTTTTACAAGAGAGGATATCTTTCCCTGCGATTGCAAACACTATTGAAGCGGCGCTGATGAAAACGGAACGCATGAAGCCTGATTCCTATGACGTATTAAAAGTTACGGACGAGCGCGCGAGATGCTTTGCAGAGGAATATATCTGCTCTATTTCGAAATAAAATATATAGAATTTAAAAAAGAGGAAGTAAAGATTGGTAGTGATAAATTTATTAACTTCGGCTGACAAAACGGCGCAAGTTATGAAAAGCATAGGCGGTGTTGCGCTTGCCATTGTCATTTTGCTTGCAATGGTGACGATACACGAATTTGGGCATTACGTAGCAGGAAAAATTCTCGGTTTTAAAATCAATGAATTTTCCGTAGGATTCGGACCTGCTATATTCAAAAAAAGAAGCAAAAAAACTGGCGAGTTGTTTGCTTTGCGCGTTATTCCCTTAGGCGGTTTTTGTGCGTTTGATGGTGAGGACGACGGGGAGGACGATGCACCGGCGGAGAATAAAGAATCTTCTTTAGGCGAAGAGGAAGAGCCTTTCTCCGAACTCACAACAAAACAAGAAAATGAGGGAAAGGACGGGGGCGTGTCCGCGTTGAATACGGAAAAGACCGAAAAAGCGGAGGAGGAATACCCCGAGCCAAAAGGGGAACGTTTTAACAATCAACCCCCTTGGAAGCGTATTATTGTATTAGTTGCTGGTGCGACGATGAATTATCTTTTGGCATTGCTTTTAATTATTGCAATGTTTGCAGGGCTTGGCAGACCCATGTATGAGGTCGTTAAACACGCGCCCTCGGACGAACCGCACGAAAACGCTGTGACAACCTACGAAACTCCTTTGCAAACGGGGGACGTGATTTTAAAAATTGACGGCAAAAATCTCTATCTCATCACCGATTATATGGATGCGTTAGAGGGTAAAAAGAAAGGCGATATCGTAAAGGTGGACGTTCTTCGCGAAGGCAAAGAATTGACGTTGGACGTACCCATGTATGAGGATGCGGATATCAAGAGTATGTCGGAATCCTCGGAGGTGTTGTTTTTGCTCGGGATTGCGGCGCGCGGCGAAGTGACGGATGAAAACGGCAATACCTCTATGCAGGTGGTGCGAGGCGGCGGTTTTAATGGAGCTGAAGTTAAGGACGGTTTCTTTCAAACAATTGGTCATTCCTTTGTATATTCATGGAAAATCGGCGGAACGGTGTTGCGCTCGTTAGGGGAATTGCTGACGGGTAAACTGGGCTTAGACGCCATGGGCGGGCCGATTACAACCATTCAAGTGACCTCGCAGGCGGCAACGAGTAGTTTGGCTTCTTTCTTAAATATCGCGTCCTTTATTGGTGTAAACCTTGCGGTGTTTAATCTGTTGCCTATTCCCGCGCTGGACGGTTGTAAAGTGATATTCTGTATCATCGAATGGATACGCAAAAAACCCCTGAATCGTAAAATAGAAGCGATGATTCATTTTATCGGCATCATTTTCTTGTTCGGCTTTGCGATTTTGGTGGATTTGCTTCAATTATTTTAATAAATATGTAAAAAATTTGTATCTGTCAAGTAATTTTGCTTGACAGATATATTTTTATGGGGTATAATAGTCAACGAAAATAGGTCGAGGAGGCGAGGAGATGAAAGACGATATTAAATTTCTTCAGCTTTGGGATACTTATTCTCCTATGTTGACGGCGACGCAACGGGAGATTACCGACCTTTATTTCAATTACGATTTATCCCTTGGAGAGATTGCAGAACAAAAAGGCGTTTCCCGTCAAAGCGTTTCCGATTGTTTAAACAAATGCCGTAAACAGCTTGAAAAGTATGAAGAAAAGCTTGGTTTTTTAAAGGCTTTGGAAGAATTATCTTTGGAGTATTCAGCCTACATGACAACGGTGGGACGCTGGGCGGAAAGGACGAAAAAGAGTTGTCCTGAAATGGCGGATAAGATAAACGACTTGCAGACGCAGTTGGACGAGGTACATAAGCAGTTTGGCGTGGAGAAAGAGGCAATGGACGAGGAAAATGAAATCGTCGGAAAGGTCTATTAAAACGCCGCGGAGAGAGGGAGAAGCGTAAGGAGTATGCAATGGCTTTATTCGAATCGTTATCAGATAGATTAAATCATATATTTTCGAAATTGACCAAGCGAGGCAAACTGACGGAATTGGAAATCCGTACGGCTATGCGTGAGGTGCGCGTGGCGCTGTTGGAAGCGGACGTAAACCTCAAAGTAGCCAAGCAGTTTATCGCGGAAGTTTCGGAAAAAGCGGTGGGGCAGGAAATTTTGTCCTCGCTGAATCCTGCACAGCAGGTTATCAAAATCGTCAATGAAGAATTGATTGCACTCATGGGTGCCAAGAACGCGAAATTGGAGGTTTCCTCTCGTTTGCCGACGGTGATTATGATGTGCGGTTTGCAAGGCGCGGGGAAAACGACCCTTTGCGGTAAATTGGCGGTTTTGTTAAAGAAACAGGGCAAAAATCCCTTGTTGGTTGCTGGCGACATTTATCGACCTGCAGCGATCACGCAGTTGCAAGTGGTTGGGAAAAACGCGCAAGTGGAAGTATTCGAAAAGGGCACGCAAAACCCTGTAAAAACTGCGCAGCAGGCGATTGAATATGCTCGCTTGAAAGGCTACGATACGGTGATTTTGGATACGGCAGGTCGTTTGCAGATAGATGACACGCTGATGCAGGAACTCGAAAATATCAAAAAAGAAGTGGACGTAACGGAAACGCTGTTGGTTGTGGACGCGATGACAGGTCAAGAAGCGGTGAACGTTGCCGATACTTTTAATACACGCTTGGATGTGACGGGCGTCATTCTTACGAAGTTGGACGGCGATACGCGTGGCGGTGCTTGCTTGTCGATTAAAGCGGTGACGGGCAAACCCATCAAGTTTATCGGCGTTGGCGAAAAGCTGACCGATTTAGAGCCGTTCTATCCCGAACGTATGGCTTCGAGAATCCTCGGCATGGGTGACGTACTGTCGTTGATTGAAAAGGCACAGCAAGCCATCACCGAAGAAGACGCGAAGAAAATGCAAAAAAAGATGTTGTCAAACAGTTTCACGTTGAACGATTATTTGGAACAGTTTGCAATGATGAAAAAGATGGGCGGTGCGTCCGCGATGTTGTCGATGCTCCCTGGCGCGGCGAATTTAAAGGTGAACGAAGGGGACATTGACGAGAAGAGAATCGAGCGCACGAAAGCAATTATTCTTTCCATGACCCCGCAAGAACGCGAAAATCCCTCGATTATAGAACATAAGAGAAAACGCCGTATTGCGGCAGGTTCGGGGACGAGTGTGCAGGAAGTCAATCAGCTGCTCAAACAGTATGAACAGACCAAGCTTTTGATGAAGCATCTTAAGGGCGGCAAGGGTCGTATGCGAATGCCTTTTTAGCAACGTGACGTTGTACCCAATGGGTGTTTCGTCTTTCTACCAGCGTTCCGCTGGACCATGTCTTTCTATCTTTCTTGGTCGGGGTTAGTAACCATATTGATGCCCAGTAAGGGTCAAGGGAATTATCCCCTTGCTGAGGTGCGGAGTTCTGCGAAAGTAAGCCCCGCAAAAAGCAAACGATAGTTTGCGCACACACCGCGTTAGCGGTCAATCACAACACAAACAACGGCAACAGCCGTGTTAATAAAAAAGAAAAAATATTTTAAGATACTTTGGAGGTATTATTATGGTAAAAATGAGACTTTTCAGAATGGGCGACAAGAAGAACCCTATCTATCGTGTAGTTGTTGTTGACAGCAGAAAGGCTGCAACGGGCGAATACATCGAATGCGTTGGTCATTACAGACCTACCTGCGATCCCGTAGAACTTACGATTGACGTAGAAGCAGCAAAAGCTTGGCTTGCAAAAGGCGTTCAGCCCACGGAAACGGTTAAGAACTTGCTTGTAAAAGTTGGCGCTATGGAAAAGAGCGCAAAACTCAGCGCACCTAAGACCAACGGTGGCAAAAAGAGCGAATAATGTCTAAATGACGTACATACGTCATAAAGCTTTTATAGGGCTGTGTTTCGTCTAATTGTCGCGAGGAAAAGCTCCCGCCGCAAACTCGACGAAACCCTGCCTACGCGTTTTGCTTATGCTTCGCGGTGTTGGCGAGGCAAATACATCGTTAAATAGGAGTAGGATATGCTGGATTTAATTAAATATATTGTCGGCCAATTTGCGGAAGACAAGGAAAACGTAGAATACGTGGTGAATGAAAAAGACCGCGTAATCGAGGTTACCGTTATTCTCTCTCCCTCGGATATGGGTAAAGTAATTGGCAAGCAGGGTAAGATTGCAAAAGCAATGCGTACGATTGTGCGCGCGGCAACGCCTGCAAGCAGCAAGAGATACGTTATTGAAATCAGAGAAAGAGGCGGCGATGCAGTGGATGTTGACGCAGAATAAGTAGCGGCTAAAAAAGAATAAAAAAAGGGCTTTATATCAAAGCCTTTTTTTTGCCTATTTGATAAAATGAGCAGAGCAGGTGTGCGTTGAAATAAAAATGCGCCTACCGTGTTCGCGATGAATATCGAAAACAAACAGGAGTTTTTATGGAGCGTTTGCTGATAGGTGAAGTATTAAAACCCCAAGGAATACGCGGGGAATTAAAGGTGAAGACGTTTACGGATACGCCTGAGGACGTTAAAAAATTCGGTACGGTGTATATTGATAACGTAGCTTACAAAATTCTTTCCTTTCGCGTAGGGCCTGATGGTGCTGCGTATTTAGGCTTGCGTGGGATTCCCGATAGAAATGCAGCGGAGCTTTTTCGCGGCAAAAAGCTGGAAGGGGATAGAGAGGACGCCCCCGAGTTAGAGGAAGGCAGATTTTATATTGTGGACGTTCTCGGTCTTTCCTGCGAAACGGAAGAGGGTGAGTTTTTAGGCAATGTTGTGGATATTGTCAACCTCGCTTCCGACGTATATACGATAGAAAAAGAGGGGAAGAAAATCCTCTTCCCCGTTGTTAAAGGCGTTATCAAGGATATTGACCTTGCGAATAAAAAGGTCGTAGTCGATAAAGCCGTATTTGATGAAATTGCTGTTTATTAAGCGGAAATTTTGCGTTTTAAGCGTTTTTTTGTTCATTGCTTGTTTTAGGTACTTTCGCGATAGTTGCTCTGAAAGATTTTGAGGAAAGCACGAAGATGCCAGCAGCGATTACGAGTACCACATCGATAAACACGTAGGAATTATATGCAAGGCTATAAGCCCATACATTTTGCCCTTCGGCATACGCTTCAAATGCGAATACGCCCGAAAGCACGTGGCATACAAAACGCATCGTTCCAGCGAGCGTTGCTCCCAGTGCAAAATGTGTTGCAGCGAGGGTTTCTTTACCACTTTTCTTTGGCATATAGCGTAGCGAACCTGCTAAACCTGCTGCTGAAAACGCGATGGGATAATCAAGTAGAAATTGTGCTGGATGTATCAACCAAGGATCTTGTAAAGCTTGTAACAGACCGTAAATAAATCCAACAAATACGCCCTTTTTTGAGCCGAAAATATAGGAATAAAGCATAATCGGCAGTAGGCTGACGAGGGTTACGGAGCCGCCTTGCGGCATATCCCACAGCTTGATATAAGAGAGTGCGTAGCTCATTGAGGCACAGATTCCCGCATAGGCAAGGGCACGCGCATCGAAAACGAGTTTTTGTCGATCGAAAAAGCTTATGCCAACAATCACCGCGATTGTCAACAGGGTGAATAAATACAGCGCGAGTTGTTTTACCGTTGCCGTTTCGGAGTTGTAGTATCCATCGTTCGAGATCTTTTTGTTATAGTATACGGCGATACAGATTAGAGCTGAGAGTAGTGCAACGCCGCAAAGAGAGATTGACGCAAACGTGAATATTTTTTTGTGTTCTGGTTTGTATTTGGAAAGCGTGATGAACGTAATCGAGCAGAGCAAGATCGTAGAGCATAAAACAAGTAAGGGAATGAGCACAAGCCGTATGAGCAGTTGTTTATCCAGCCAGTTTTCTTCCGTATAGGAATCGCTGTAATTTTTGGCGAGATCGAGCGCAAAAAAGACGATGGCAACGATAAGCAGATAAAAGAATGTGCTTGTTAATGCACATTTTACATACTTGCCAAAAGCGTCGCGGCGCATGAAAAATATGACTGCGCCCGTAAGCAATAATGCGGCAAGCCATCCTATTGTTAGCCATTTTGCGATGGGTTCGAAGCTTTCGATAGCATACGTTGCCAAAAGGGAATTAAGAAACATAAAGAAACCTCCTTTTTTCCGTCGTATGCGTTTTGATGGTTTTTGATAATCATATTTGATAATAAAAAACACCCAGCGTTTTTAAACGTGGGTGAAGAATACTTTTCAAAACTGCCTTATTATCTTATATGCAAACGCGTGCGAAATATGCAAGCGTAGTTTGCAAAGAAAACAAGAAGGACGGAAAACGGTTGTCAATCTCTCGCTCAGGTATTACCCTGCCGATTCAAATGGTATAATCTCAGCCTTTTAAGGCACCCACGACGGAACATTCAATTTTTGTGATTTTATTATACTCTCTAAAAAAGGGTTTGTCAAACCTTTGAAAGGATAAAAGGAGAAAATTTTTCATGGGCTATAATTTTTACGTTTATATGGACCGTATGAAATACATCAAACGCTGGCAATTGATGCGTTCGTTGCGAGAAGAAAACATCATGGAACATTCTCAATGTGTTGCCGTGTTGGCGCACGCACTCGTCACCATTCATAACGAGGT
>SVHQ01000089.1 GCA_015055785.1 Clostridiales bacterium
GAAAAATTTGATTTGCCGACAAATTGGTTGGCGTGGCAGGGGACATGCCACCACGATAACCCGCGATTGATGGATTTAGCAAAAGAATTCGTGGAGCAAAAGGAACATTGGTATTATTGGAATAGAGAACTGAAAATCTTCTATTTATGGGGACACAGTTATGAGTTCGATGACAATAATAATTGGGAACGGATAGAGGCGTTCGCCGAATACATGGGTGGCAGAAATGATATTTGGTATGCCACGAATGGGGAAATATTTGAATACCTGCAAGCGTGCGATAGATTAGAATTCAGTATGGATGGAAGCTTTGTGAAAAATCCAAGCGGGATAGACGTATATCTTGATTATTTGGAACGGAAATGTATGATTCCTGCAGGAAAGACAGTTAGAATGGACAATGGGGAAATTTTATAATAGCGTGCAATACAAAAATGAAAGAAAGATGGGCTTACGAATAGGATGGGTTTTCTTTGCTGAGTTTCAATTTATTGCCGCTTTCCTTTAAGGAAGCTTACGAATATTTCAAAAGTACTGTAAAGACGGAGAGTGCTTACCAAGGAAGAGATAAAGGAATTAAAAGCATATTGCGAAAAAAAATACACTTGGCTTGTTTGTTTGTGATTATGACCATAATGCTCCCACTGCGGAATATTTAAGCAATACCCATTATCGATTATATTAACGCTATCGCAAGGCTCGTCCTAATACGCCTATTTTATTTATTATAAAGCCAGACATTACGGGTGATGTAGAAGGGGAAACACGTTTTCGAGTTGTTTTAAATACCTATAAAAAAGCGAAACGAAATGGAGATAAGAACGTTCATTTCTTATCGGGGAAATGCTTTTATGGCAAGAAAAACCGTTGGAACTTTGCTGTGGATGGTTGTCATCCGACGGAATTTGGATTTTCGGAAATGGTGCAAAAGATTTACAAAAAAATAATTTCTATTGATAAAAAATATCAGGGGTAGAAATATATGCAAAGAATAAAAATGATTAGCAAGAAAATATAATTAGGAGAATGTTATAAAAAAACAAATATGTAAAATTGTATCGA
The DNA here is from genome assembly GCA_015055785.1 of Clostridiales bacterium. Next base: position 1,063 of record SVHQ01000089.1, read on the forward strand.
CTGGACGTCTAAAGTTTTATGTGGAATGGGATATGGTGATGAAAGTGTAATGGCTGACGGAATTTTTCCAGGTACGAATTATGAGAAGTGCGTTATTCGGGCGGATGATATTGTGGAGTAAAGCTGCTAAAGGCAGTTCTCTCTTTGTCCTCGCATGTAAAAATCAAGATGAACAGACGTTTTTCGGTGATTTATTTTTGTAATATAATGTGGGGCAGTGTCGGGGCAGTATATTCAAAAAGCCTTTTTTATATAAAGGGACTGAATAACTTATGAATTAGCTTCGAATCCCGTCGCCTCGACCATAAAGTGTGGGCAAAGAATATCCATGCGCCTAAACCTCAGGAAATTCCTGGGGTTTTTGCATTTCAAAGGGCGAAAATTTAATCCAATTTTTATAGATGTAAATGGCTGTTTTACGATACTTGATGGAAACGTGCTCCTATATTTGCAAAAAAAATTTATCTAACTTTTGAATTGCGGATTATCTATGGAAGGGATTACAAAAAAACGGTGTGACGTAAAGTCACATCGTTTTTTGATAGTTTTCAATTTTTTGATCCATGTTGTAGGTTGGGTCGCCGGGGTTAATTCCGCACATCACCTGCATAACGTGGTAAGCCTCGGCGTGTAATTTGTCGGTCGCCTCCGGAACAGACAAGGATTTATCAGGGAATAAAGGCTTGCCGATATGTAAGTCCACTAACGGATTTTTACCGAATAATTTATAAATCCCCGTTCTGGGGCGGAAAGAAAACGCAAGGGGAATTACGGGTTTGTCATATCTTACGGCATATTTAAACACAGCTTTTTTAAGGGGACGAACATCGGGATAATAATACCACATCGAACCCTCAGGAAAGAAATGCAACCAATGATTATTCTTTAATACTTCCCCGATTGTTTGCTGGAATTTTGCCATGGCGCGCATGTTGCCCGTGGGAATGGGAATACCGCCTACCCAACGAATCAGAGGGCCGTTCGGTCCTTCAAAATTCGTTTTCCAACCAGGGTGATATTGCAAACGCGGCCGAATGGCTTTTAAAACGCAAATATAATCCCATATTAAAACGTGATTGGCAATCGTGATGGCACCGTCTTTAAATTCTTTTTTATATTTCTTTAACGTTTTTCGTCCGTAAATTTTTAAACCATAACGAATAGAGGCAACGGGGAAAGCGAGCAGATTAAGCGCAATCCACAAAGCGCCACGTTTGATTTTATGCCATACGCCCTTTTCGAGATAGGGAAAGTTTTCATCAAAATGGGTGTCGCGCAGGTGCTTCACTGTAATCATGTGTTCATCGCTGCGTTCGGGGTATTTGTAATCAAGGTTATGTCTGTAATACATAGTAAGACCGCCTTTTCTTAATTTTGTTAACAATATTCTACCATAAACAAAGGGAAAAATCAAGGGTTTACAAAAAAATGCTTTTAAGGCTTGTTTTTCTTTTAAAAATATGATATAATCATGAAAAAGAAGCAGTTTTTTTAATTAAAGGAAAGATATTGAAAAGCGAGTAAATTATAAAATGAATGGGGCATGTACGCGTTGAAAATATTTTGGTAAACGAATGAGTGGGGCATGTACGCGTTGAAATTATTTTCAATAAACAAATGAAAGGGGATATTATGAGAAAAATTGCTATATTGATTATGGCGTTTATAACGTCTGTGGCTTCCTTTGGCGGATGCACTTTTATAAATTTTATAAAAGAAAAAGAATTGACGATGAAAGCGCACTACGATTATGGTTTGTTTCAGGAAAACAAGGCGACGTTGCTTTTGGATAGTTGTAATTTTTTCTTTTTGCCTGCCGATTACGGCATAGGCCAATTGCTGGCAGGGGATATCGTGCATATTACGCATACAGGCGATTTGATGATAGCCGAAAGTTATCCAGGAATGGTGATTACAAAAAATGCAAAGATAAAGAATATCACGGTGGAAGAAGCGAATATTATCGAACTGGAAGTTGAGCGGAATGCCGAGGGAGAAGTGAGTTTGTATTATGCGGATTGTGTATATTCCTTTTCGGACGTTCGTTACGTTATCCATGAGGACGGCACGTTCGAAGAATTGAGCGAGAAACATATAGGCAGTATTATTTACGGCACAGAAATGTCGAAAACTTCCGTGATAGATTTGCAGGCGTTATATTCCTACTGCCCTCGTGCTACAAAATAAAGCTTGTGTTGCGAAATAAATTTATATTATGATAGAGGAGCAAGAACAATGATTTTTTATTACGTCCGTCACGGCGACCCCGTTTACGATCCCGACAGTCTTACACCGTTAGGTCACGAACAGGCAAAAGCTTTATCCAAGCGTTTTGCATTATATGGGTTAGATGAAATTTACGCCTCGACGTCCACGCGCGCGCAGATGACGGCGCAACCCACCTGCGAAGTGTTGGGGAAAGAAATGACGTTGCTCGATTGGACGAATGAGGGGCATGCATGGCATGATTTTTGTGTGCCAAAAGAGGATGGGAAATATTGTTGGTCCTTTCAAAATGCAAAATACGTAGAGAAATTCAATTCTCCCGAAATTTACTCCCTGGGCTACCAATGGCACGAACACCCTGATTTCAAGGATTTGAATTTTGGCGCAGGAGTGGAACGTATCAACCGTGAAACAGACGCTTTTTTCTTACAGCTCGGCTATAAACACGATAGAGTGAATAGGCGTTACAAAATTATCAAACCGAACAAAAAAAGAGTGGCTTTATTTGCGCATCAAGGTTTTGGAGTGGCGTTTTTAAGCAGTCTTTTGGATATTCCTTATCCAAGCTTTTGCACTCATTTCGATTTCGGACATAGCTCGGTGACGGTGATTGCGTTTGGGGACGGGGAAGAGGAATTTGCCTATCCGAAAGTATTCCAACTGTCCAACGATTCTCATTTATACAAAGAGGGGAAATTAACGGGATATAACAACAGTATTGATATATAAAATTAGATGAAAAGCGTGAAAGCGAAGAAAAAATCGGCTTTTGCGCTTTTTGTTTTAAAGAAATGCCAAACAAACACTTTACAAGAATTTTTTTTTGCGGTATAATAATAGAGTATGATTGTCTTACTATGTCCTTTTTTGGCGAAAGACTTTATCTCATCATGCTCTGAGGTATTGCCTTGTAAGAATGGAAAGGAAAGCAAAAAAGCAATCAAAGGAACTGTTTGAAAATATGAAAATTTCAAAAAATTGGAAAGATTATTCCATCATTGCAACGGGTGACGGATATAAGCTGGAGCGTTGGAAAGACGTTTATTTGCTTCGTCCCGATCCGCAGGTTATTTGGTCGGCGCAGACGGATTTATTCGCCTATCCAAAGCTCAATGCTTACTATAAACGTAGTGAAAAGGGTGGCGGAGGCTGGAAGATTTTACGTCCTTTCCCCGATGAATGGAATATTTCTTACGACGAATTGGATATAAAATTTAAAATAAAACCCATGGGTTTCAAGCATACGGGTTTATTCCCTGAACAAGCGGTGAATTGGGAACGCATGAGTCAGCTTATCAAAAACGCAGGCAGACCTATTAAAGTGCTGAATTTATTTGCTTATACGGGTGGAGCGACGGTAGCTTGCGCGAAAGCAGGCGCACAGGTGACGCACGTGGACGCGGCGAAAGGCATGGTGGAAAGGGCAGGCGAAAACGCGAGATTGTCGGGGATTGATACGGGTATTCGTTACATTGTAGATGATTGTTTGAAGTTTGTACAACGGGAAATCCGTCGCGGCAACAAATACGACGCGATTATTATGGACCCGCCCTCGTACGGCAGAGGCCCCAACGGGGAAATGTGGAAGATTGAAAACGATTTGTATAAATTTGTGGAGCTGTGTGCCAACGTGCTTAGCGACAATCCGTTGTTTGTTTTAATTAACAGCTATACAACGGGTCTGCAGCCGATGGTGTTGCAGAATATTTTACGGCTCACTTTAAAGGATTTTCACGGCAAGGTAGAAGCCTACGAAGTGGGGATTGATACAGAGGAAGGTATATATCTTCCTTGCGGAGCAGGAGGTATGTTTGTCAATGACGGAAATTAACGAACAAGCAGTAGAAAAGGAAACCGCACAGACGGCAGAAGGCTATACGCCCGAATTTACCATTTTATATGAGGATAATCATATTCTCGTGGTATTAAAACCGCAAATGACGGCTTGCTGTCCGGATGAAAGTAAGGATGATAATTTGCTTGACCAGATTAAAAAATACATCAAGATTGCCTATAATAAACCGGGCAATGTTTACGTTGGTTTGGTGCATAGATTAGACAGACCGACCGGCGGCGTTATGGTGTATGCAAAAACGAGCAAGGCAGCGGCGCGCTTGACGGCAGGTTTGCAGTCGGGTGAATTTGAAAAGAAATATTTGGCGGTGCTTTGCGGCGCTCCTGACACCGAGCGCGGTATTTTGACCAATTATTTGCGTAAAAATACGGTGAATAATATGGTGTATATTTGTACGCCGTCCGAAGAAGGCGCGAAGTTTGCTGAATTGGATTACAAAGTGATAGAGGACAAAGGCAAATACTCCCTTGTCGAGGTGCGTTTGCATACGGGCAGAACCCATCAAATTCGCGTGCAAATGGCAGGTATTTCCCATCCCATTTACGGGGATATGCGTTATGGCGGAGCGTTGGCGCAAAAGGGTAAATTAGCGCTTTGGGCATATTCGCTTTCTTTCTTGCATCCCATTACGAAAGAGCGTTTAAAATTCATCGCTTGTCCCCCTGATACGGAAGTTCCTTGGAAAGCGTTTGACCTTACGAAAGTAGTGGAAATTCAGTAAAAATGATAAAAAAAGCGTAAATTTTCAATAATTTACGAAAAACAGTAAAAATGAAGGGTAAATGCGTTTGACAAATTTCGTGTTTGGGTGTAAAATAGATAAGCACGATGTTGTATAAAAGCAAAAGTTTACGAAAAAATGCGAGGCACATTTTAATGAAAACAATTAACAAAAAATTAACAACTCTTATGCTTGCCGGTGCGCTTTGCGCGGCAACGATCGGCGGCGTAGCTGTAGTAAATCCTGTAGCGTCCTTGGCGGATGAAAAGGTGGCAAAAACGTATGCGGTTAAAGACGTATTTAGCGTATCCTCTGCGGAAGTAAAAGCAGACGAAACGACGTCTTCCTTAACGGCACTTAATATTTCCGATGATGGTAAAGTTACCTTTAAGCGCGATTTGGCACTCAAATGGTATGAGGGAAAGAATGACGTAAAATATCTCACGATGGAATTTGCTTTCAAAGCATTGAATTTTAAGAGTGTTTCCTTCACCGTAGAAAGCGAATCCGCATGGGCAACGGAAGCACAGAAAGCAACGAACGTTGTTAAGTTTATCAATGAGAATGGTAACGTTTCCGTAAAAGTGAACGACGGCACGGCTGTTTCTACGCAGATTGTGGCAGGTAAAGATATCAAATTGAGCTTGGCGGCAGGCGAAGCAGACGGCGAATTCGGTGTAATGCTTGCAGTGGACGGCGGCGCTGCTACGAAAGCAGGCAGCTTCACCAACGTAGGTTCTAACTTCGCTGAAAATTCCAGCACGATGTCTCCGCTTGTTATCAGCGCGGACGTATCGGAAGATAAGACGGAAGAAAAAGCAGTTGTCCTTTTGAAAGAAATCAACGGTCAGAGATTTGACAACTTGACGCCGAAGTCGGAGACGGACAACACGCCTATGGTAAAAGATACCGCGGCTCCCGTACTTGTTGTAAACGAAGTTGTAAGCGGTTTCCATATCGGTACGCCGTTTGCGCTTGAATACGAAAAGATTGACGTTTTGCAGTCTTCCAATTATACGGAAAGCAAGACGTACTATCAATATAACCCCACAGACAAAGCGGAAGATAGAAAATATGAATCTTTGACAACTTCCACGACCTTCATGGATACCGTTTATACGACGGAAAGCGGCAGAGTTACTTCCGTGTTCCTTGAAGAAGGCAAAGAATTTATTTCCGTTAAATTCTTGTTGGGCGATGATACCTACTCCGAAAAGGAAGGGGAGTTC
>SVHQ01000090.1 GCA_015055785.1 Clostridiales bacterium
GCAACCTCTTTCCATGCTTGGCGCGGACGTTAGAACGACGGATGGGCACGCGCCTGTGTTTGTTTTTCCTAAACAGCTTCACGGTGCAAACGTTCCTTTGCAAATTGCATCTGCACAGGTAAAGAGCGCGATATTGTTAGCGGGATTATCCGCTGACGGCGAAACGACTATATCCGAGCCTGTGAAATCGCGGGACCATACGGAAAGAATGCTCGCGGCGATGGGCGCAAATATCTCCGTCAACGGCAACAGCGTAACGGTGAAACGTAGTAATTTGCACGCATTGGACGTTTGCGTGCCTGCGGACATTTCCTCGGCGGCATATTTTATGGCACTGGGCGCATTGAAAGGCAAAACTCTTTGTAAAAACGTCGGGATTAATCCCACGAGAATAGGAATTTTGACCGCGTTTGATAGATTGGGCGTAAAATATAGCCTATTAAATAAAAGGGTTTCGGGTGGAGAAGAAACGGCGGATATTCTCGTGGAAAAATCGAATATGCAAGCGATTTCTTTAACCGCGGAAGACGTACCGTCCATGATAGACGAGCTTCCCTTAGTAGCACTTCTTTGTGCGTTTGCGGAGGGGGAAAGCCGTATCACGGGCGCAAAGGAATTGCGTGTAAAAGAGAGCGATCGTATCCGCACGACGAAAGAACTTATCTGTAACCTTGGTGGTGAATGTGAGGAATTGCCTGACGGTTTTATCATTCGTGGCAAAAAGACGCTTGTCGGCGGAGATTGTGAGAGCTATCTCGATCATAGAATTGCCATGACGGCAGCTGTGGGCATGATTGCATCGGAAAAGGGCGGCAACATTTCACGCCCTGAATGTTGTGCAATTTCCTTCCCTGATTTCTTTGATAAGCTTGGCGTAAAATCCTATTAAATATCAAATGGAGGGGGCATGTATGCGATGAATAAGAAAAAAATCCGTTTAGGTTTGATTGGGAAAGACGTTTCAAAATCGGATAGCGAGCGCATCCATCGCTTCCTTTTAAAAGAGCTTGGTGTGGAATGTGAATACGAACGTTTTTCCGTTGTGCCAAGTGAATTTGATAATGCTATGCGCCGTTTGATGGGGGATTTTGACGGCTTTAACATAACCATTCCCTACAAACGCGACGTTATGGAATATTTAGATGAGGTTGTGGGCGACGCGATGACTTTCGGCGCGGTAAATACGGTGCTGACGGAAACAAGAAAAGGCTATAATACGGACGGGGTAGGCTTTTTGCAAATGCTTCGTGCGGCGAAAATAGAGGTCAAGGATAAGAAAATTTTAATTCTTGGCGGCGGCGGTTCGGGCAGAAGTACGGCGGCGGCACTTCGCGATATTGGCGGTGAAATTTATATGTATCAACGCAATCGTGAAAAGCTTTTGGAAACGTGCGAGCAGTTGCAAATTATGCCGATAGACAATCCCGAACAAGGCGGTTTTGAGCTTTTAATCAATTGTACGGGCGTGGGTATGCACGATAGCGAGGGACAATCCCCCGTCACCATGTCCGCGTTCAAGGGTGCGCAAGCGGCGATTGATTTGATATACGTACCCCAAGAATCGGAATTTTTACGTCTTGCCAAAATACAGGGTTTGCAGATTCTTAACGGCGCGGCGATGCTTTTTTATCAAGCTTATTTTGCCGATTGTTTGTTCTTGGATATTCAGCCATCGGAAGAACAAGCTCAAGAATTATATGAAAAATATTTAACAAACGAATAAAATCGAACGGAGGACGGACGATTATGAAATTTTTAATTATTAACGGCGTGAATTTAAACTTAACAGGCAAGCGTGAAAAAGGTGTTTATGGCACGGCTACTTTGGAAGATATCAATGAAAAAATTGCGGCGTTTTGTCGAGAAAGCGGTGACAGTGCAGATTTTTATCAAAGCAATATCGAGGGTGAACTTGTGAATAAATTGCACGAAGCCTTTTTGCAGAAAGCATACGATGGAATTTTGTTAAATGCAGGCGCGTTCACCCATTATAGTTATGCGCTTCGTGATGCTATCGCAGCGATTGACATCCCCGTTGCAGAAGTGCATATTTCCAACGTGCATGCACGTGAAGAATTCCGCCATGAGAGTGTTTTGTCGGAAGTTTGCAAAGGCGTGGTGTGCGGTTTTGGCGTAGGCAGTTATATTGCGGCAATCGTTGGCTTAAAGGAAATTATTTCGAAGTAAAGAGGTGGAGTATGAACCTTATTTTATGCGGAATGATGGGCGCGGGTAAAACGACTATCGGTATAAAAATAGCGGAATTAACAGGCAGACGTTGGTATGATACGGACGGCTTAATTGTCGACAAACACGGCAAGATTTCCGATATTTTTGAATATTACGGTGAGGCGCATTTTCGAAAGCTGGAAACGGATATCGTCAAGGATTTGGCGAAAAAAGACGGTCTGGTTATTTCCACGGGCGGCGGACTTGTCTTGAAAAAGGAAAATAACGAAGTCTTGCAAAAAAACGGTAAAATCGTATTTTTACGCGCGACGTTGGATACCCTTTCAAAGCGTTTGAAAGTGGACGGGGAAAGACCGTTATTACAGACTTCTACGGAGAGTATTCGCGACCGTTTGGCACGCTTGTTGGCGGAGCGTTCGCCTATTTACGAACACGTTGCCGATTATATCGTAGACGTAGACGGAAAAACACCTGAAGAGATAGCAAAAGAGATTGTTCAGCTGACGAACAATGTTTGCGGTTTTGAAGGATAAAAAAGAAAAATGAAAGGGGCATGTACGAGATGAAAACGGTTTTAGTGACGGGCGGTGTGCGCGGAATAGGCAGAGGAATCGCCTTGGCTTTTTTAAAAAAAGGCTATCGTGTATGCGTAACCTACTCACGTGATGAAGAAAATGCGGCTTTGGCAAAAGCAGAGGGCTTGGAAGTGTACCGCGCGGACGTTGCAGAAGAAGCGGCTGTGAAAGACTTGTTTGATAAAATCGGCAGACTGGACGTGTTGGTGAACAATGCTGGGGTTTCGTTGATTAAACAAATACAGGACGTATCGTATGACGAGTTTGGCCGTTTGATGAGCGTGAACGTCGGCGGAGCGTTTTTATGCAGCCGTGAAGCGGCGAAAAAAATGATTGAAGCGCAAAAGGGCGTTATCATCAATATTTCTTCCGTTTGGGGGGAAGTTGGCGGTAGTTGTGAAAGCGTTTATTCTGCTTCAAAAGCCGCGCTTATCGGTTTTACAAAAGCGTTGGCGAAAGAACTTGGCTGGTCGGGGATTCGCGTGAATTGTATATCCCCTGGTGTGATTGACACGCCGATGAATGCACATTTTTCAGCGGAAGAAATGCAGGCTTTAAAAGAAGAAATCCCGATGGGGCGCATCGGGACGGAAGCAGACGTTGCAAACGCAGTGCTGTATTTGGTGGAAAACGATTACGTGACGGGGATTGACTTGCCTGTCAACGGCGGTTTTTCCATTGTGTGATTATTTCGCTTTATTCAAATAACTGTCTAAAATATTTTGTATAAATTCATCTGCAATTCCCATCGTCGGGGATTGCGGATTTTTTTCTTCTTGTTCGTGAGTATTTTTTTCTTGTTCGTAAGCCCCCTCCTTCGTTTTTGCCTTAGATTCTGCATTGGCTTGCATATCGGACTTTGCTGTAAAAGCAGATGGGTCTATATTTCCAAACGCCTGCGTGAAAGAAGAAAGGTCTTTTAAAAAATTCAGCATTTGTTGCGAATCTTTTAGTTTTTCCATAAGCGGCTGAATGCTGCTGGAAAAATTGGGGTTTTGTGCGAGATAATAAAAAAGAACGAGAATTAAAATTTCCATAATACAGAATATGAATCGTGACAAAAAAATGCGACCGTGAATAGAATATATCATCACGACAAAGCGGAGGATATATTTGAAAAGTTTTAAAGATTATGCCAATCAACAACCCAATGACAATCGTATACAAAAAGCGTCATCCGTAGCGGAAACACAGACGCAAGATAAACAAACCGCGGAGGAATTAACGAAAAAAATAGCTTCGGCATACAACGGTATGAGCAATATGGATATGCTGAAAAACATTCTTGCGGAAGCGGAAAAAAGCAAACGCGATGGCACGCTATCCAATCAAGAAATAGAGGCATTTTATCAAAACTTCTCGCCGATGTTAAACGGTTTTCAACGTAGAAAATTACGTGAAATTGTCGATAGATTAAAACAGATATAAATAATTACAAGCCACCATGTACGCGTTGAAATGTGCAAATGCCCATATAATCATTCAACGCACAGCACTTTCAAAGCCTCTAATAGTTTATCGATTTCCCTTTCCGAATTAAAATGTGAAAAAGATGCGCGCACCAGTCCGTTGTCCATTGTTCCTAACGCCTCGTGCATAAGAGGGGCGCAGTGCAAACCGCCTCTCACAGCAATGTCATATTTCATGGATAGCACACTTGCAAGATGCTCGGAGGGCATGGACGGATGCGCAAATGCTACAATGCCGCAAGGATTTGCTTTGGAATAAATTTTATATTTTTTCAAATCGCGCAAACCATTTAAAAAATAAGCACTGAGCATCAACAATCGGCTTTGTATTTGTTTGACGTGCGCACCGACGTAGCGCGTACCCTCTAAAAGGGAAACGATAGCGGGATAGGAAAGGGTTCCTGCTTCTAAACCATCGGGGTAGAAATCGGGCATATCCAACGAAACACTCATAGAACCCGTGCCGCCGTATAAAATAGGCTTGGGTTCTACGCGTTCGGAGAAAAGAAATGCGCCGCTCCCTTGGATGCCGTGCATGCCTTTATGGCCTGCAATACAAAGCATATCCACGCCTGATTGCTGCATTTTAATATCCAAGTGTCCACCGCCTTGTGCTCCGTCGCAAAGCAACAGCACGCGCCGTGGTAAAGTATTTTTGATGGCGGCAATATTAGGAATGGCTCCCGTCACGTTGGATGCAGTGGTGACGATAACCAAACGTGTATTTGGTTGCAATAATTCCGCGATATCCTCGGGTGAAATATTAGCCTCGCCGTCTTGGGTATTACCGCGCAGAGGGCACACGTCATAAGTGATGATGCCTGTTTTTTTAAGAAATTCCAAGGATCGAAGCACGGAATTATGCTCCATGGCAGTGGCGACGACGTGGTCGCCCTTTTCCAATACGCCCAGAATAGCGATATTTAGCGCTTCGGTGCAGTTTTTTGTGAAAACGACGCGGTCATAACCGTAACCGTCAAAATAATCATTCAAAGCATTTCGGCAGCTTTGCACAATGTTTGCGCAAGATAAGGAAAGCTTATGTCCGCCTCTGCCTACGTTCGCGCACACTTTCACTGCGGAAGAAAGGGCAGAGAGCACCTGATCGGGTTTTCTGCCGCCGGTGGCGGCGTTGTCAAAATAAAACATAAATACCTCTTTTTAATGATACATATTTTCGTTTTGTTACATAAAATATAGTATTCCGAAAAGGAGGCACGTATGACATGATGATTTTGGCGGTGTTCCGTTCTCGGACGCATAGTCTGGATTATTTAGAGCGGTTGCATAAATACGGCGTGGACGCCACGACGGCTCCTGCGCCTAAAGAAGCGCGGATTGGGTGCGGTTTGTGCGTATCGTTCGACGCACGATTATTGCCGCGCGCACAAGCAATATTAAAAACGGGTAAATACCCTTCGTTTAAGGGTTTTTATAAAAAAGAATTTGTAGGCGATAGAGTGATTATAACGCCGGTAACGCCGACAAATTTACAACGATAAAGGGATATTTACAAAAGAATAACAGCCAATGCTTGCAAAAAAACAGCAGGTATGCTATACTAAATAAGCTATGAAACAAACAGATAAAAAATTGGCACTTGCCGAACTTGAACGGCTCTATCCTGATGCAAAACCCGCGTTGCATTACACCACGCCCTATGAATTGTTGGTGGCGGTGGTTTTGTCTGCGCAATGCACGGACGAGCGAGTAAATAAGGTGACGGAAGTCCTTTTTCAGGAATATTCCACGCCCGAAAAAATGCTGACCCTTACGCAAAAACAGCTGGAAAAATATATTTTTTCCTGTGGTTTTTATCGCATGAAGGCAGAGCATATTTTATCTGCCTCCAAAGATATTTTAGAAAAATTCGGCGGTGAAGTGCCCAACACGGTGGAGGCTTTAATGAGTCTTGCCGGCGTGGGGAAAAAGACGGCAAACGTGGTGTATTCCGTGGCGTTTGGCGGAGCAGCAATTGCCGTAGATACGCACGTTTTTCGTGTGAGCAATCGGCTTGGCTTGGCAAAAGGTACTACGCCTGAAAAGGTGGAAGAGGGACTTTGCAAAGCTATTCCCAAGTCCGATTGGGCGAAAGCACATCACTGGCTGATTTATCATGGCAGAAGAGTGTGTCATTCTCAACGCCCCTCTTGCGCGGAATGTACGCTTGCGCATTTGTGCGATTTTTATAAAAAGAAGTAAAATCGCGAGGGGTAATCCATTATTAAGCATAGAAACTCTCGTTTTTGCCCATACTGCGGTGGAAACGGGAGGTTTTTTTATGCAAGGAAGTGAGAATTGCAGTTTGCAAGAACGAGAAAAAGAAAGGTTGAAAAAGCTGTTAAAATTAGAAGATTTGGCAGAGAAAAAGTCAAAAATTTACGCACGTCTTTTAACGGATATGGGCTTGGCGGAAGAGATGAGTGCTTTGTCGTTGCGACATGAAAAACGCAAAGAAGCGTTGACGGAATTGGCGTTTGGAAAAGTCAAGAAAAAGCGAAAGGACGGGGGCATGTCCGAGATGAACGGGGAAAAGGAGTAAAAAATGAAGTTTGAAAAACGAGAAATTACGTTGAATGAATACGACAGTTTAAAGGACGCGTATTATCGTGAAAAAATGCTACTCAACGAATACGTTTGCGCGCTTTGCGATATGGAGCGAAAAGAAAGCAGGGAAAGACTGCTCATATTTATAAGGGAAACCGCGGAGGAGCTTTTTCCCTTATAAATA
>SVHQ01000091.1 GCA_015055785.1 Clostridiales bacterium
CTTTTCTGCATTTTTTCGACGGTTTTCGCACCTCGCACGAGCTTGCTAAAATAGACCTTTTAGAATACGAGGAATTGTTGGATATTATCCGTGAGGAAAACCTACAAGAAGATATGGAAAAATTCCGCTTACGTGCCTTAAATCCGTCCACGCCTGTTCAGCGCGGCACGGCGCAAAACCCCGACACCTATTTCCAAAACCGTGAAAGGGCAAATCCTCTTTATACGTCCGCCGTACAAACGGTGCAAAAAATTATGAATCATGTGGCAAAATTCACAAAACGAGCATACCATGTCTTTGATTATCATGGTGCAAGCCACGCAAAACACGTCGTCGTCATGATTGGCAGCGGCGCACAGACCATGGAAGAAACAATAGAAAATTTAAACGCCAACGGCGGAGAATTCGGCATTATCAACGTGCGGCTTTACCGACCCTTTGGCATAGATGAATTTTGCGCGGCTATTCCCAAAAGCTGCCAACAAATTACCGTACTCGATAGAACGAAAGAAGCAGGCGCACTGGGTGAGCCCCTTTATTTGGACGTATGTGCAGCTTTGGCTGAAAAAGGCATGAACAACATCCGCATTCTTACAGGAAGATATGGGCTTGGTTTAAAGGAATTTACCCCTACCATGTGTTACGCTATCTTAAAAAATATGCTTTCTATCAATCCTAAAAATCACTTCACCGTCGGCATAATAGACGATATTTCACACACTTCTTTGGATATTTCGGAAAAATATTATCTTCCAAAAAACGACTACGTTGCTTGTAAATTTTACGGTCTTGGTTCAGACGGGACGGTGGGCGCGAATAAAAATTCCATTAAAATCATCGGCGACAACACCGGACTTTTCGTGCAAGGTTATTTTATGTACGATTCCAAAAAATCGGGCGGCATCACCATTTCACACTTGCGTTTTGGGAAAAATCCTATCCGTGCCCCTTATCTTATCGACCGCGCCGATTTTGTTGCCTGCCATAACCCTTCCTATCTCAACCGCTATGACATGCTAAGCGATTTAAAGGAAAACGGCGTGTTTTTATTAAACTGCCCCTACACCGATAAAAGTCAACTCAACGCATACCTGCCTGCCTCATTTAAAGAAAATTTAGCAAAAAAGCATATTAATTTTTATGTGATTGACGCGACGAAAATCGCCAATGAAATCGGTTTAAAAGGCAGAACCAGCACGATTATGCAAGCAGCTTTTTTCTATCTCAATCAAGAGATTTTACCCTATGAAGAAGCAAAACAGCGTTTAAAAGAAGAAATCGACCGTAAATTTCTTAAAAAAGGCGAAGAGGTGATTCGCATGAATCACGAATCCATTGACCGCGCGCAATCCTCTATCCACCACATCGATTATCCTCAAACTTGGGCAATGGAAAGCCAAATAACGCCCCCTGCAAATGCCGAACAAAAGAAAAATGCTTATTTTCGAGATTTTATACAACCTATTTTACGTTTACAAGGGGATTCCTTGCCTGTTTCCGCCTTTCAAGCGGACGGCACAGTGCCCACAAACACGACAAAATATGAAAAACACGGCGTGGCATATCTTTTGCCACAGTGGATAAGTGAAAACTGTATTCAATGCAATCAATGCTCGTTCGTTTGTCCACACGCCACCATCCGTCCTTTTGTCTTGCCCGAAAACGCTGATACACCGCGAGATTTCATCACAAAAAAGGCTGTCGGCGTGCCTAACGCACAGTTCCGCATACAAATTGCGCCTCACGATTGCATGGGGTGCGGTGTTTGCGCCAATACCTGCCCCGCCAAGGAAAAAGCCCTCGTTATGCGCCCTGCCGATACCCTTTTATCAACAGAGAGCAAAAATTGGGAGTTTGCGTTAAACGCTCCTCTTGTCCCCACGGAAAATTTCAAAAGAAACACCGTCAAGGGTAGTCAGTTTTATCCACCGTTGTTTGAATTTTCCTATGCCTGCGCAGGGTGCGGCGAAACGGCGTATATCAAAGTGCTGACACAGCTTTTTGGCGAGCGTATGGTGATTGCCAATGCAACGGGTTGTTCGTCCATCTACGGCGGTTCATCGCCTACCTGCCCCTATGCTAAGGACAAAAACGGCTGTGGACCTGCTTGGGCGAACTCCCTTTTTGAAGACAATGCAGAGTTCGGTTTAGGTATGCGCCTTGCATGGGATATCCGCGACAAACAAGCACAAAACAGCGCGAAAAACAAGGAAAAATCCGTTTGGATTATCGGCGGCGACGGTTGGGCGTATGACATCGGTTTCGGCGGCCTTGACCACGTACTTTCCAGCCATGAAAAGGTAAATATTCTCGTGTTGGATTCCGAGGTGTATTCAAACACGGGCGGTCAAGCGTCCAAAGCCACCCCCAAAGGCGCTGTTGCGAGATTCGTCAGCGCAGGAAAACGAAAACGCAAGAAAAATTTAGGTTTGATGGCGATGTCGTACGGACACGTTTACGTGGCGCAGGTATCGTTGGGTGCAAACAAACAACAACTTCTCAATGCTTTCACGGAAGCGGAAGCGCATGACGGCCCCTCACTCATTATTGCCTATACGCCCTGCATTGCCCACGGCGCGAACATGAGCCTTTCCGTAGAGGAAGAACGGCGCGCTGTAGAATGCGGCTACTGGCAGCTCTACCGTTTTAATCCCAACCTGAAAAAAGAAGGAAAAAATCCCTTTATCCTTGACAGCAAAGGGATAAATGGCGATTATCAGAATTTTTTAATGGGCGAAAACCGTTTTGCAAGCCTGAAAAAAGCCCAACCGCAAATCGCGGAAGAGCTTTTCAATCAAGCTGAACAAGACAGCAAGCAATTGCATGATTTTTATCAAAAATTAAGCCAAATTTTAGAGGAATGAAAAATCCAACCCCTTTTAGCTCCGCTGTCATTGCGAGCCATAGGCGTGTCCCCCCTTACTGTCATTGCGAGCCGTAGGCGTAGTTCTCTCCCTACCGTCATTGCGAGCCGTAGGCGTAGTTCTCTCCCCACCGTCATTGCGAGCCGTAGGCGTGGCAATCTCGTATAAAATATGCTTTATTCCCTATGAGATTGCCGCGCTTCACTTCGTTTCGCTCGCAATGACAAGCATTGCGAATCGTAACCTAAACACACTACTCCCTCTATATAACACAAACACGCCTGCGACCAACCGCAAGCGTGTTTATTTTTATCTTACTTATTCTTTTTCTTTTCTTCGGCGCGCTTGTCGTTGATAATCTTCATGTGCGTTTCATCAATCAACGTTACGTTGTTCTCTTTTGCCCACTGCACGCAACCCTTTAAAACTAAGGGCAAGAACACTCTGGGCACGCCAAGCACCGTCTTTAACGCTTCGTCGGTAAATTTCACTTGGTCATCCACACGGTCTGCCGCATAACGCACAGACGCCAAAGATGCTTCACGCACCTGCAACAATTCCGCGCGCATTCTCGTCTTTCTATGGAACCAGAAATTCTTGCTGTCACGATAGCCGTAATCCACGGGCAAAGCAGGGAAGTCGCTCGCTTTCACGCCACGAATAATCGCATCACTGTATTTCTTCTTCATCAAAATTTTATCAATTTTTAATATGAAATGCGCCCCAAATTTGCTCGTAATACCATTGAAATCATGATATGGCGGTTCGTAGCCATTCAACTCGCCTGCCACGTCCTTATCCGCGCCGTCCAATTCACGCACCCAAGTACATTCAATGACTTGAATCGCATCGGTCATCACCATAGGACGCTTTTCACCCGTTTCCTCTTCCATCAAGCTGGTTTCCAATTTAAAATTACACTTGGGCATCTTTTCGCTCGGTTTATCCCCAGGCCAAGAAAGCTTTACTGCTTCTTTAAAGGTCTTGGGATTGTCATCGATAAAATTGATGGCACACTTGCCGTTTCTTAAAATGTTCTGCGCCGTGTTGGATGAATTGCGGCATGAAAGCAACATCGCATAATATCCTTTTCCTGCTACGTAATAAGGCTGTACAAGGGAATACGGACCAAGGTTTGTTGTTCCGTCCTCGCAAATCGTGCTGATTACCACGGTAGGCATCGGGAAGAATAAAGACGTCTGATAAAAGTTATCTACAATACGTAAATTTTCAAAGCTGCTCATAATACGCTCCTTTTCCTATATTATTACATACATTATAACATACCAAACCTATTTTGGCAAGTAGTAAACAAAATTTTTCCCGTGAAAAAGCCCTCCTAAAAAGGAGGGCTAAATCTTATCAAAAATTTATTCCGCGCTTTCTGCCTCTTCTTTCTTTTTCGTAAAGTAACGAATGGCAAATATAACGCCTACAAAAATCAAAAGGGTTACCACCCACATAATCAAACAGCTAAGCACGCTGCCAAGCCCAACGCACAAACCTGCAACAATATAAGAAATTATAGCAATGCCAGCTACAATACTCGCATAAGGAAGCTGCGTATTTACGTGCTCTACGTGGTCGCATTGCGCACCTGCAGACGCCAAAATCGTCGTATCGGAAATGGGAGAAACGTGGTCGCCGTACACAGCACCGCCAAGCGTTGCGGAAACGGTGAGAATCGTCAACGTACCGCTGCCGCCCAAAATGGTAACGGCGATAGGCACGAGCACGCCGAACGTACCCCAAGAAGTACCCGTTGCAAAAGCAATCGCACCTGCAAGAATAAAGAAGATTGCAGGGAATAAGAATTTAGGGAATGCGCTGTTTGCGAGGTTGTTTTGCACAAATGCCTGCGCGTCAAGATAACCGCCCTTTGCGCCCATAATCCCCGAAAGCGACCATGCAAACGTGAGAATGAGAATAGCAGGCACCATGGCTTTAAAGCCTTCGGTGAAGCTGCCCGTAATATCCTTAAAGGAAACCGCACCCGTTATCATGTAATAAATGGAAATGATGATGAGTGCCACGGTGGAACCGATTGCCAAAGACATACCCGCATCGCAATTGGAGAATGCTTCAATAACGTTTGCCGATTGCAATTCTTTCACAATCAAACCCGTATCCCAATTATAGAAGAAACCCGTATAAAGCATACCGCCAATACAGCAAATAATCAAGATAATAACGGGAATAAGAAGATGACGCACTTTACCATTCGCATTAATCCTTACTTCTTCTGCATTGGCATTGTTTTCGTTCAAGCCCGCATATACGTCGCCCGTCTTTTCCGCTATCATATCATTTTTCTTCATCTTCCCGAAATCAAAACGGATAAAGCAAATTGCGAATACCATAACAATGGTGAGGAGGGCATATACGTTGAAAGGAATCGTACTAATAAACACCATCAAACCGTCCCCTTCCAATTCGCCAGCCACAGCCGCCGCCCAACTGGAAATAGGCGCGATGATACAAATAGGCGCTGCCGTTGCATCAATGATATACGCAAGCTTCGAACGCGCAATTTTAAATTTATCCGTAACAGGACGCATTACCGAACCCACTGTAAGACAGTTAAAATAATCATCCACAAAAATAAGACAACCCAAACCTGCCGTTGCCGCTAAAGCACCGCCCTTTGATTTGATTTTCTTACTTGCCCATTCCCCGTATGCTTTCGCGCCGCCTGATTTTTGCATCAAAACGACCAAAATACCCAGCACAACAAGGAACACGATGATGGGTGTGTTTGAACCCACCTTCTCGCTCATCACCTGATACAGCGTAAACATCGCTTTTAAAGGATCGAAACCAGCGAACATAAACGCGCCGACAAAAATTCCGAAAAAGAGCGAAATGTATACCTGTTTCGTTACCAATGCCAACACGATTGCAATCAACGCTGGCAAAAACGCCCATAAAGTACCTTCCATCATTTCTCCTTTGTATATTTTTATTATATACTATAATAATTTTTTCTTTCAAATGCTAAACCGCACAAAAATGCAACTACGCTATTTACTGTTGCGGAACAACGGCATAAAAACATAAATCCTCGTCGCCGACGTTGATAAGACAATGCTCGCTCCCCTTAGGGCAATAATGACAATCGCCCACGCGAAGCATCTCCTCTTTTCCGTCGCAAACCGACTTGCCTTCCCCCGAAAGAATGAAGATGATTTCCGAGGTGGGAACGTGTCTATGCAAGCCAATGGAGGCACCAGGTACGAGTTTACCGCGCAAAATCTTATTCTTTTCATCCACGTACATATTGGCAATCAAAGCCCCGTCACCGCCATAAAACGCCTTTAATTCCGTTTCCTTTATTTCGTCAAATTTAATAATCATACTCGTTTATTTTAATTTCAAACCGTCCGAAAAAGCACTCCCCACTCTTTCTCCAAGCTTATAATAGCCATGCGTATCACAATCGTATGCAATGGGTTCAAACTTCGTCAAATCAATCTTGTCCTTTTCATTCAAGATGTCTTCATCCACGCTGACATTCACCACTTCCCCGATACAAATTTCCGTGTCGGTGTCATAGCTGACGAGTTTACATTCCAAAACCAACGGAAATTCCTCGATAATGGGGGCATTTACAAACGCGCTCTTGGTGATATGCCAACCCGTTTTCGCCAGTTTATCAGGCTGGTTATTCGCAGAAACTACGCCCACGTAATCTGCCGCAACCACGTTTTTCGCATCAGCAATCGCCACCGTGAACGCCTTTGTTTTTAAAAGGTTTTTCACCGTCTTATGCGTTGCGCTAAGGCAAATGGAAACTTGCGCCGTATCGCACACAGTACCCCACGCCGCATTCATGGCATCGGGAACACCATTTTCATCATACGTGCCGACAATGAGCACAGGCAATGGATAAACGTACGCTTTTGCTTTTAAATTCTTTCTCATAAATACTTTCCTTTAATCTGTTATTTTACAAACCAATAAACACCGCAATCATTAAAAAACCAAGAGATATTGCAAATAAAGCAAGCTGGAAGAGTATGGTTTTCTTAAACCATTCCGCAAAGCTTACGTTTGCAAGCC
>SVHQ01000092.1 GCA_015055785.1 Clostridiales bacterium
AAGAAATGAAGATTATCAAAAGAAGTGGTCAGGAAGTAGTATTTGATAAGGAAAAAATCGCAGAAGCTTTGCACAAAGCAAACCGCGAAGTGGACGAACGCGACCGTATTTCCGAGGGCGCGTTAAACGCTATTGTCGACGTTGTAACGGAAGAGTGCGCAAACCTTGGCAGATCTCCGCACGTCGAAGAAATTCAAGATATGGTGGAAAACCGCTTGATGGCGAGCCTTTGTTTTGCTTTGGCGCGTAAATACATTACGTATCGTTATAATCGTGCGCTCGTGCGTAGGGTAAACACGACGGACGCGCAGATTTTGACGCTTATCGAGTGTAATAACGAAGAGGTTAAGCAGGAAAATTCCAACAAAAATCCCACGGTAAACAGCGTTCAACGCGACTATATGGCAGGGGAAGTATCCAAAGACCTTACCCGTCGTATTTTGTTGCCCGACGATATCGTTGCAGCGCACGATCAGGGTTTAATTCATTTCCACGACGCGGACTATTTTGCGCAACATATGCACAACTGTGATCTTGTCAATTTGGAAGATATGCTCCAAAACGGCACGGTTATTTCGGGCACGCTCATTGAAAAACCGCACAGTTTTTCGACGGCTTGCAATATTGCAACGCAGATTATCGCGCAAGTTGCGTCCAACCAATACGGCGGGCAGAGTATCTCTCTTACCCACCTTGCGCCTTTCGTAGATATCAGCAGAAAGAAGATTCGTAAAGAAGTTGCGGAAGAATTTGCGGAAATGGGCGTTTATGACGAAGAACGCATCAATAAAACGGCAGAAAAACGCCTTTTGGACGAAATCAAGAGGGGTATTCAAACCATTCAGTATCAGGTCGTAACTTTGCTCACAACCAACGGTCAAGCTCCGTTCGTAACGGTATTTATGTACCTCAACGAAGCGCGCAACGAGCAGGAAAAAGCCGACCTTGCGCTGATTATTGAAGAGACGCTGAAACAGCGTATTAAGGGCGTTAAAAACGAGGCAGGCGTTTGGATTACGCCCGCGTTCCCCAAGCTTATCTACGTATTAGAGCCGGATAATATTTCCGAGGAACAGCCCTATTGGTATCTTACCGAGCTTGCGGCAAGATGTACGGCAAAGCGTATGGTTCCCGACTATATATCCGAAAAGAAAATGCTCGAATACAAAGTCGATAAAAACGGCGAGGGACATTGCTTTACCTGTATGGGGTGCAGAAGTTTCTTGACGCCGTACGTAGACGAAAACGGAAAGCCCAAATATTACGGCAGATTTAACCAAGGCGTCGTTACCATCAACCTCGTGGACGTTGCGTTGTCTTCGGGCAGAGATATGAAAAAATTCTGGGAAATCTTCGACGAAAGATTGGAACTTTGTTATCGCGCGTTGATGCAAAGACACAACCGTTTGCTCGGCACGCTTTCGGACGCAGCGCCGATTTTGTGGCAGTACGGGGCGCTCGCGCGTCTGAAAAAGGGCGAAACGATTGACAAATTGCTCTTTGGCGGGTATTCGACGATTTCGCTCGGCTATGCAGGCTTGTACGAGTGCGTTAAACATATGACGGGCAAATCGCACACGGACGAGGAATCCAAGCCGTTCGCGCTGAAAGTTATGAAATATATGAACGACAAGTGTCAAGGTTGGAAGGAAAAGGAAAATATCGATTTCTCGCTGTACGGCACGCCCCTTGAAAGTACGACCTACAAATTCTCGAAATGCTTGCAAAAACGTTTTGGTATTATCCCCGGCGTTACGGACAAGAGCTATATCACCAACAGCTATCACGTGCACGTAACCGAAGAAATCGACGCGTTTACCAAGCTTAAATTCGAGAGCGAATTCCAGCAGCTTTCGCCCGGTGGCGCTATTTCGTACGTGGAAGTACCCAACATGCAGGATAATATTCCCGCTGTGCTTTCCGTTATGAAATTTATCTATGAAAATATTATGTATGCAGAGCTCAATACCAAGAGCGATTATTGCCAAGTATGCGGTTACGACGGTGAAATTCAGATTCAGTCGGACGAATCGGGCAAATTGATTTGGGAATGTCCTCATTGCCACAACCGTGACCAGGCGAAGATGAACGTCGCAAGACGCACCTGCGGCTACATCGGCACGCAGTATTGGAACCAAGGCAGAACGCAGGAAATCAAAGACAGAGTTCTGCACCTTTAATTGACGATGCATTACGCAACGATTAAATGGACGGATATCGCCAACGGAGAGGGAGTGCGCATTTCTCTTTTCGTGTCGGGCTGTACCCACCGCTGTAAAAACTGTTTCAATGAAATTGCGTGGGATTTTTCCTACGGTGAGCCCTTTGGGGAAGAAATTCAAGAACAAATTATCAAAGAGCTTGGTTCGGGTTATATTGCGGGTCTGTCGTTGCTTGGAGGCGAACCGCTTGAACCGCAAAACCAAGCCGCGCTGTATCCCTTTGTAAAACGTGTCCGCGAAACCTATCCAAACAAGACGATTTGGTGTTATACAGGCTTTGTTTTGGACGAAAAGAACGGCGTTTTGCGCGAACAACACAAAAATACCGAGCGTACGAAAGACTTAATTTCGCTCTTCGACGTACTTGTGGACGGTCCTTATATAGAAGAATTAAAGGATATTCGATTGAAATTCCGCGGTTCGTCCAACCAACGGGTAATCGACGTGCAAAAGACCTTACAATCGGGCGAGTGCGTGTTGTATTTAGAATAAAATCAAGGTATAACGGAAAATCCGTCGCATACAATAGGGTATGACGGCGGATTTTTTTCGTGGAAAAATATATAAAATCGTAGCGGGGTGTATCGCGACGTTGTTTACGGCGTTTTGCTTTGGGTACGCGCTGTTTTTATCGCGAGCAAAGACTGTGGAGGTAAATAGGGGCTTTTTTTATCTTGTCCGCGCAGAAACGAACGTAGAAGTGGGCGTGGAGTTTGTAAAATTAGAAGGTGGCGCAGGGTATCTCATACGGCAAAACGGAATAGATTTCGTTGTCTTATCGGTATATTTGAGCGAAAACGACGCTTTGAGTGTGCAAGCCAATATGCAGAGCGGAGAAAAAACTCCGATTATGTACGTGGGGGTAAAAACGCTGTATTTTAAAACGCGGAAAGAAAAGAAAAACGCTGACGTATGCGTCGGCGCGTTAGATGTTTTGTACGGTTATATAGGCGTTTTTAACGACGTGATTGCGCGGTTGGAAGACGGCGCAACGCAAGAAAGCGTAAAACGGATTTTATCGCCGATCGGGAGACAATTTGCATTTTTATCCACAAAATATACTCAAATGTATCCCGCGTTTGCTTTTTTTTGCCGAGGAGTTAGCGAACGAATAGAGAGATATTGCGAAAAAATCTTGTTCGTAGGGGATTTGCGGTATGAGTTATGCGCAATGACGGAGGGGTATCTTACGTTAGCGAGAGCTTTTTCGATATAAATCAAAAAATACCCAACCTACAAAGTGGTTGGGTATTTTTTGGAGCTACTGGCCGGACTTGAACCGGCGACCTGCTGATTACGAATATAATTTAATACTCTTTTTCAACTTTGTACCAACAAGACAAACAAATAATTGAAAAGTTGCAATCTGTTTCGCCCGATAAAAAAGAAGCATTGTTGAAATTGATATAAAATTAAAAGACGTATCGTTTTGATACGTCTTTTTTGTAAAATAAGAATTTGTATTTCAAAGAAGGTTCGTGTCAATTTTTTATTATCATTGACCAGTTTTTTGTTGTGTTGTCATAACCTATGATTTGCGCATTTAATGATGCGCCTTCTTTGATTTTTGAATCGGGCATATATGAGAATCTTCTATTTATATAGCCAGTATATTGTTTTTGATTATTTTCAAATTCTACAAATATATAGTTGTTATTGAAATTTATTATTATGCTTTCATAACAATTACCAACTTTTATTCGTTGCTCATAGTTGTTTAAACCGCTATCTAACTTACTATTTACCGATAAGATACTTTGCAATGCAAAATGAATAGTTATTCCCCAATCATCAGATAAAATAAGTTTATCATCGCCTTTATGTTGCCAACGATATAAATCACCAATTCTGGAATAATTGCCTAAAACGCCTAATCTATATAAATCTTGCAAAATATCTTGAAGTTTTTCTTTTAAAAAGGTCTGTGAAAAATATTTTTCAATTCGCTCTTCTATATTCTTTAATGAAAATACTTTGCGAAATCCCGTTAAGCAAGAAAAAATCGTATCGATTTCATTTTCGGAATATAATGCTCGCATTTCTTCGCGGATTTCATTTAAACTTTCTCTTGAATATTCTTTTCTTATAAGATGAAAGGTGTTAGCATTAAATGAAGTGTTTTCTCCACTTAATCCTGTTTTTGCTGTTAAAATTAACCTTACTATATCACGAGGTTTAAACCAGCTATTGTTTAATATATAGCTTGCCGCATCAAAATCCTCGATAGAAGCAGGGAACCATTTTTTAATGATTTGTTTCTCATTCTCTATTGTATCAGGTAGCTTTTCTGCCATGAGGATTCTTTTTAACAATATCTTTAAAATTGGATGCTCAAATGAATTTGTATTGCTATAATTCCAATTAAGAGGAACATCGAATCCAGAAGTCGTCTTGTTTAACTCTTTTGTAACAACAAATCGGTTTATAGAATTTATTATTTCTTTTCTAATAGAACAGATGATTTTAATTTTTCCTCCAACCATATTACGAGCAACTAAGTTTAATTTTTTTATTGTAAAAATCAAGTCTCTTATTAATTTTAAATCTCTTTTAAATACTTTATCTTCTCCATAATAGGCTTCTAATTCATCGACAAATATGTAATATGGAATATCAGTTCTTTGTAATGTAGGGAAAATAGCATCTAATTCTTCTATATATTTTACTAATTTACGGTATGCGGCTGTATTTGTTGCTTGAGGGTCCGAAAAATCTATTTCTGCTTCGGGCCTAATTGATGTGTCTGCTTGGGTCATCGTAAGACCTATCTTAAATATACGAGGAATGACCAATTTTCTCTTATTTGCAATATTATTAATTTTCTTTATTATCGATTCAAATTGTTTCCATTTATCGTCCTTTAAAAATAAGTTTTCGTTAGAATTTTTATTATCCTCCCAAATTCTAATATAAAAAAGCCATCTCCAAATTATTTCAAAATCTTCTCCCTCTAATATTATGTCATTAGAGATAGATATCGTTGAAACAAGCCGTTTTGATAAGTGAAGCATTTCCTGCCTCTCAATATCGGAATAATCCCCTTTAAATAAAATAAAAGATGTAACTGTGGATTGGTCAATATTTGAAACATAATCTTGTAAATAATATAATAAAGCTGTTTTACCAGTTCCTTTATATCCAGAAATAAAGCAAAATGTGCCATTAATCAAATTATCTGCATCAAAACAAGATGGTGTTATGTAACTATCTAAAAATTTTTCATAGCCTTCTACTTCGATTTCATCTTTTGCATCAGGTTTACCTGCGTAAATATCTTTAATTTTTATCATAAGTATACCTCCAAATATATTATAACAGTTCATTTATTCTTTGTCAACGTATATATGAGACTATAAAAAGAAAAGGAAAATTGCTATGCACAACTTTCCTTTTTGGAGCTACTGGCCGGACTTGAACCGGCGACCTGCTGATTACGAATCAGCTGCTCTACCGACTGAGCCACAGTAGCATATATTCGTTTTGCTCTCTCAACGACAGCTTACTCATTATACCTAATCAAAAAGAAAAAAGCAAGCGTTTTTTTACTCTTTTTATAAAAAATTTTTCGTTAAGACGACTTTTTTGTTTTTTCATACGAAAATCGTTTTGTCTTTTGGCGCATTGTAAAGCAAAGCATGTATTTTTTCTGCGTATTGGTCCTTTTCAAAACACAACTTGGCGATGTCGTTTAAAACGTTTTCGTCGTGTGCGCGCGCAATTATTGGCAAAGTGGATTCCCCGAGCGCGGATAATACGTCGCTACGCTCTTTCTTTGCTGCCAAAATACGCAAATATAAAGGATTTGCAAGACACTCGCGCAACAACGTTTCTTCGATATTCAATAGATTTTGTAAAGTGATACGGCGTATGCGCGAGGAGGTGTAGCGCGCCGAAGTCAACGTTTCTACGAGCGTTTCGGGTAATTCCGCCGCCTTTTTTAAGGCATTTTCCAATCCTTCCGTGCAATCGCATACACGTTTGATTTCTTCTGTGGATTTGGACAAAATAGCGTGTTTTTCTAAAAGGTCAAGCTTATTTTCCAATCCTTTCGGTAAATCGTTGGCAACAAAATTGGGCAGATTATCGCCAATATTTTCACCCTTTGCAATGCCCTTTCTGATTGCGCTCGCGGACGAAAAATTCTCTTGCAGTTCGTTATCATTATAACCTGCGCCTACGCGTGCTATCGGCAAAATAGAAACGTTCGCGTTCACGGAAAGCAAAGCTCTCGTATATTCTAAACCCAAGATGTTGTTGGGATTTGCAAGAATTTCCATCGGGATAAATCCCGCCCAAGCTTGCGCGCGTGCCTTTGCATAGCTAACACCGCTCGAAACGGCGGTTTTTATTTTATCCGAAACTTCCTTCGGTTCGTTGTTGAGATATCTCGCCGCTGAAATAAACGCCAATTTATCTGCGTTTTCCGCGCCGAAACAAAGGGTGTCGACGGCGGGAATAGAGGACAGCAAAGAAACAGCGCCTTTTGCAAACAGTTCCGCATTGGCGGTTGCAAAGGGGGTAGGAAGTTCAATGACAGCGTCTGCGCCCGCTAAAACGGCGTGTTTTGCGCGGGTGTATTTATCCATAATCGCCGCCTCGCCACGTTGCACGAAATTTCCGCTCATAACGCACAAAACGGC
>SVHQ01000093.1 GCA_015055785.1 Clostridiales bacterium
GTCCACGCTCTCCTCGGTGTCGTTGGCATCGGCTTCGGTAGTGGCAGTGGATATTTATAAAGGTAAAATTAATCCCGACGCAGATGATAAAAAGGTGAATATCACCATGAAAATCCTTTGCCTTGTATTCGTGGCAATCTCCGTTGTGTTGGCGGTATTAAACGAGAAATTCAAAATTACGGCAATTGCTTATTTGATGGGCTTGAGCTGGGGTGTTTTGGCAGGTTGCTTTATGGGACCGTACGTGCTTGGCTTGCTTTGGAAAAAGGTGACGAGACCTGCTGTTTGGACGTCGATTATTGGCACGCTTGTGTTGACGGTCACGTTGATTTTTGTGTTCGGTTATGATAAAAACGGCTGGGATTGTACGTTTGGCGTAGCTTTGCAAACGGGTATTGGTTGCTCGCCTATGATTGGGGTTATTTGTATGATTTATTCGCTTATTTCCACTGCAATTGTCAGTGTGTTTACAAAAGCGCCCGATGCGCAAACGATTGATAACGCGTTCATCGATAGCGAAGAAAAAGGAGAAATTGTGGCATGATTTGGTCGAAAGAAGAAACGCTCTCTCGTAAGGAGATGGAAGAATTACAGCTGGCTCGCTTGCAAGAAACGGTGCAAAGAGTGTATGAAAAAGTACCTTATTACCGTGCGAAAATGGACGCGGCAGGCGTAAAACCGCAGGATATTCAAACGTTAGCAGATTTATCAAAATTGCCGTTTACGACAAAACAAGATATGCGTGACACCTATCCGTTTGGTCTGTTTGCCGTGCCGAAAGACGAATTGTTACGTATTCACGCAAGCTCTGGTACAACGGGCAAACCCACCGTAGTAGGCTATACGCGTGGGGATATGGATACTTGGACGGACTGTGTTTCCCGTATCGCTTGTATGGGCGGTGCGACGTCGAAAGACGTGGCGCAAATTTGCTTTGGTTACGGTATGTTTACGGGGGCATTTGGTTTGCATTACGGTTTGGAAAAAATCGGTGCGGCAATTGTACCGTCTTCCACGGGAAATTCGGAAAAGCAGTTGATGTTCATGAAAGATTTTGGCACGACTTTGTTGGTAGCGACGCCGTCCTATGCCTTGCGTTTGGCGGAGGTTGCCCGTGAAAACGGCATGGACCCTAAAACTGATTTAGGTATTAAAATTGCCCTTGTCGGCAGTGAATTGTTGACGGATGCGATGCGCGAGGAAATGCATACGGTGTGGGGGCAGGACGTAAAAATTACTTCCAATTACGGCATGAGCGAATTGATGGGGCCTGGTGTTTCGGGTGAATGTTTGGAACATTGCGGTATGCACATCAACGAGGACTATTTCATTCCTGAAATCATCGACAGTGAAACGGGTGAAGTATTGCCTGCAGGCGAGAAAGGGGAATTGGTAGTGACGTGTATCAAAAAGGAAGGTTTGCCTTTGATTCGTTATCGCACCAAGGACGTTACAAGATTGTTTTACGAACCCTGCGCTTGTGGCAGAACGACTTGCCGTATGGAAAATCCTTCGGGCAGAAGCGATGATATGTTAAAGGTTCGCGGTGTAAACGTATTCCCTGGTCAGATAGAGGAAGTGGTGCTTTCCGTAGAAGAACTCGGCCCTCATTATGAAATTATTGTCGAACGTGAGGGGTATTCGGATAAATTGACGGTGCGTGTGGAATTGAATAAGGAAACGGACTCTTATGCTGAGTTGCAGCGTATTGAAACGACAACGCGCAACAAATTAAAGGTAGTGCTTGGCTTGGATGCGAAGATCAAATTGGAATCTCCAAACACGTTGCAACGCTTTGAAGGAAAGGCGAAACGTATTAAAGATTTGAGAAATCGGTAAGGAGGGGAAAGGTTATGACGACAAAACAGATGACGGTGTTTATTGAAAATAGAAAAGGTCGTTTGGGGGATATACTCGACGTATTAAAAAACGGCAAAGTGAATATTTTTTCGCTCAGCCTTGCCGATACGGCGGAATACGGCTTGTTGCGTTTGATTGTGGATGACCCTGCAAAAGGGAAAGAAAAATTAGCAGAAGCAGGTTTTTCTTGTATGGTGACGGACGTGTTTGTTGTGAAAGTACCGCATACGCCTGGTAGTTTACAGAACATTTTAAAAACAATTTCCGATGAAGAAATCAGTATAGAATACATGTATGGGCTTTCAGTGGGCGGTGAGGATGCTTCGATTGTAGTTAAAACTTCCGATTTTGACCGTGCTTGTGAAGTATTCCAAAAGAAAGGAATTGAAACGCTTACTGCCGACGATTTGAAATTGCTTGCATAATCAAAATGGACATACCATGTACGTATTGAAAAGAGAAAAGGCTATCCGTGTGTGCGGATGGCCTTAAATTTTACTTAATGTGTATAGAATTATAGAAAATTTCCGTTAAAGAATAGGGCATGTACGCGATGAATGCTTATTTTATAGTTTTGCGCGCTGATTTTTTCGATAGGTAGCAGGGGAGATGCCTTCCTTGCCTTTAAAGATGAGTCCGAAATAATTGGCGGAAGAAAAACCGCATTGTTCGGCGATCTCACATACGCTTTTCGTTGTGTTTACTAACATTTCTTTGGCTTTGGTCAATCGCACCTTTAAAAGAAAATCGATGGGGGAACAGTTTATATATTTTTTAAAATTATACATTAACATGCCTTTCGAGATAAAGAAAGTTTCGGATAACGATTCCAACGTTATTTTTTCTGCGAAATGCAAATGCAAATATTCGATGATTTTTAAAACGAGCGGTGGAATATCCTCATTGGCGGCAGCGCTTGGTTGTAAAGTTTTTGCGTTACATTTTTGCAAAGTGACCACGGCGTAGGAAAATAAAGCCTTTGTTATATACTCGGCGTGTTTTTTTCTTTTATCCAAAGCGATGCATTCGTCGAAAATGGATATAAATTGTGCCGCAGTCTTTTCTTTTAAGGGGATAATTTGTAAAGATTTTTTATTTAATACGTCTTTTTGAAAAGGGTCGAGATAAGCGGCGGAAACGTTGACGTTATAACGGTCGAAAGGACCGCCTTCCGTTTTATGCATGACGTAAGGGGGGATGACAATCAAGGTAGGCGCTTTTAAAAGGTACAAACTGTTGCGTAAAAAGAAAGACCGTTCGCCTTTGTTTAAAAGGTAGATTTCATAATGTGGATGGGAATGCAGGTCGTGCATCGACCAATCCTCTTGTTTTGTCGAACGTTCTATTTCAATAAAAGCCATATTTTTTTTTACTCACTTAATTTAAATATATATGTAATTTATAAAAATATTATCATTTTTTATATTGAATGTCAAGTAATGATATGCTATAATATTATAAAATAAATAATTTAAGCAATTATGCGGAGGCGTATTATGATTAAAATTTTACAATATGGCGAAGGCAACTTTTTACGTACTTTTGTGGACGTATATTTCGACACTTTAAACGAAGAGGGCGGCGATTACGGAGTGTATATCGTAAAACCCATCACGTTTGGGACGTTGGAGAAATTTAAAAAGCAGAATAATCAATATCATATTGTTCTTCGCGGCGTAGAAGAGGGAACAGACGTGGAAAAGGTGCGTAAGATTTGTTCCGTAAAAGACGCGATTGACCCGTTTGCTGATGCGGACGGCTATTATGCGCTTGCAAAAGACCCCGATTTAAAAATCATTGTTTCCAATACAACGGAAGCAGGCATTTGTTATAACGGTGGGGATAAAATGGAAGATTTTGAGGGGATCACCTATCCTGCGAAATTGACGAAATTCCTTTACGAACGTTTTAAGGCGGGTTTGGATGGTGTGTATTTAATGCCCGTGGAGCTGATTGACAACAATGCAGACGCTTTGAGTGGGTGCGTGGAAAAATATATCGAGCTTTGGAATTTGCCTGAAGAATTTAAAAATTGGAACGCTACGAAAAATTTCTATTGCAATACGTTGGTGGATCGTATCGTATCGGGCTATCCTCGCGATGAACAAACAAAGGCGCATTTGCAGGAATTGATAGGTGCGCAGGACGAGCTTGTTTCCGTAGGTGAACCATTCGGGCTTTGGGCTGTGGAAAATAAGGGGAATATCGGTGCATACATCAAAGACGGCGTGCATAATATCGAGGTGGTATTGACGAACGATATCGGTTATTATAAAAAACGCAAAGTGCGTGTGTTGAACGGAAGCCATACCAACCTTGTTCCTATGGGGCTTTTCCTTGGCGCGGAAACGGTGTACGATTGCATGAAAGACGAAAAATTATCGGCTTTTGTAGAAAACACGTTGAAAGAAGAAATCAATCCTTTTGTTTCTGCGGATTTGGCGGCGACAACGGCGTTTGCGGATAGCATTAAGAGCCGTTTCTTGAACCCGTACTTGAATCATCAGTTGACGAGTATTGCACTGAATAGTATTTCCAAGTGGCGCGCGCGCATATTGCCCTCTTTTAAGGATTATTATGCTTGTCACGGGAAAATTCCCACCTATTTGACGATTGGTTTTTCCTACTTGATGGCGTTATATTCCCGTATTGAAAAGAAAGGGGAAGCGTATATGGTGGCATTGCCCACGCGTGAAATTGAGGTAAAAGATGACGTGCCTTATTTAGAGTATTTCGCAAAGGGCAATTCTGTGCTTGATTTTATGAAAGACGAAAGCGTTTGGGGCGAAGATTTGACGAAATACGTCGGCTTTGTTGCCGCGGTGACGGATAATATCGAAAGAATTAATAAAGGCGGCGTTTTGATATGAGTAATACGGTGATTATCAATGAAAAGGATAACGTTGGTATAAGCCTTGACGGCATGGGGGAGATTCCTGCTGGGCATAAATTCGCTCTGAAAGATATTGCCAAGAATGAATATATTATAAAATACGGCGAAATTATCGGTAGAGCAAAAGCGGATATCCGTAAAGGCGAGTGGGTGCATACGCATAATGTAAAATCACATTTAGATGAAAATGTGGCATACAGGTATGCTTTCAATGCAAAAAAGTTTGAAAAATCAGCCGCGACTTTTATGGGCTATAAACGTAAAAACGGTAGGGCAGGGATTCGCAATGAAATTTATATTATCCCTACGGTGGGTTGTGTAAATAACGTGTGCATGCGTTTGGCGAAAGCGGCACAGCCTTTGCTTGGTGGTAGCATCGACGGCGTGTATGCACTCACCCATCAGTTTGGATGTTCGCAGCTTGGCGATGATAATGAAAATATTAAAAAATTACTTTGCGGTATTGCTTTGAATCCGAATGCAACCTTTGCGTTATTCGTTGGCTTGGGTTGTGAAAATAACGGTATGGATGGCATTAAAGAATATCTTGCGCCCTATCATCTTGATAACGTTGCCTATTTTAATTGTCAGGACGTGCAAGACGAACATGAATACGGTATGGATATCCTCAAAGACTTTATTGATAAAGCAAAGAATTTAAAAAGAGAAGCGGTGGAGTTATCCGAACTCTGCATCGGCCTTAAATGTGGTGGCAGTGACGGATATTCGGGCTTGACCGCCAATCCATTGGTGGGTAAAATTACAGACAAAGTCGTTTCGCTTGGCGGTAGTGCGATTTTGACGGAAGTCCCTGAAATGTTCGGCGCAGAACAGCTTCTTATGAATAAATGCAGAAATGAGCAGATATTCGAAAAATATAAGAAAATGATAGAGGATTTTAAACGTTATTACACCGATCAAGGCTTCCCTGTGTATGAAAACCCCAGCCCCGGCAATAAAAAAGGCGGTATTACAACGTTAGAGGAGAAATCTTTGGGCTGTGTGGAAAAGGCAGGTACGAGTGAGATTGTCGATGTTTTATCCTATGGTGAAACTGTCGATAAAAAGCAAAACGAGGGGGGCGTGTACGCGTTGAATGCTCCTGGTAACGATTTGATTGCTGCAACGGCACTTGCTGCAAGCGGTTGCCAAATCGTACTGTTTACTACGGGCAGAGGTACGCCGTTCTCAACGTTCGTGCCTACGATGAAAATTTCTTCTAATACGCGCATTGCGGAACATAAAAACAATTGGATTGATTTCGATGCTTACGGCATGAATGAAGACGGCTTGTTTGATTTATTAATGCGGACGGTGAACGGTGAATATACTTGTAAGAGCGAGGATATTCGCGAAATTGCTTTTTATAAAACTGGTGTAACGTTATAAGTTGACATTATATTCATTTTGCGTTATAATATCATTATCAAGTTAATCAGTAGGAGATAATCATATGAACGTAGTAGTCGGACAATCGGGCGGACCTACCGCTGTCATCAACGCAAGCCTTGCAGGCGTTTATCAAGCGGCGGTGAAAGCAGGTGCTGAAAAGGTTTACGGTATGCGAAACGGCATTCAGGGTTTTTTGTCGGAAAATCTCGTGGATTTAAAGACGGTGTTGGACAGTGAAGCGAAGGTGGAGCTTTTAAAACGCACACCAGCTACCTTTCTTGGCAGTTGCCGCTACAAACTCAAATCCGCGGAAGACAACGGGGCGGATTATGAAAAAATCTTTGAAATTTTAAAGAAATATGAAATAGATTGTTTCTTCTATATCGGTGGCAATGATAGTATGGATACCATTTGTAAATTGGCAGCATACGGCAAGAAAATTGGCAGTGCTATCCGTTTTGTCGGCGTACCGAAAACGATTGATAACGATTTGATGGTCACCGACCATACGCCCGGTTACGGCAGTGCGGCAAAATTTGTTGCAACGACGATGAAAGAATTGATTTGTGACGCCAGAATTTATCAATTAAATTCTGTATTGATTGTCGAAGTGATGGGGCGTAATGCAGGTTGGTTGACGGCGGCAAGCGCGCTTGCAAAAGGCGAGGATTGCGAAGGGGTGGATATG
>SVHQ01000094.1 GCA_015055785.1 Clostridiales bacterium
GGTTGACTTGCATTATTCCGATTGTATCACTACATATAAAAAGCTTGACGGAAGCGACGATAAAATGTATATAATTATCGTACGAGTTAAATAAATAGTGTGTACCGAAAACGGCAAGCTGGTTTTGTCCGAAATCGTTTCTTTGAAAGACAATTTTAATAAGTAAAAAACATAAAAGGCGTACCCCCGTGGTGCGCCCTTTTGTGTATTTTTAGAATTTTTCACGCGGAAAATACGGCAACTGCGCCGTTTTTGCTTTTATAGCGTTGCTTTTTATCCGTTCGTGTGTTATAATAAGGAAAAGTATTTAAAAAGGGGACGGTATGGTCTACGCATTTTATACGGCTATAGTGCTGTTGTTGCTGTGTTTCGTAAGGATAAAGCCCAACAACGCAGACACGGTGATTTTTACGAAAAACGACACGCTCTGTTTAAAGGGGATTTCGGCGGTTTTCGTGCTTTTGCATCACCTCGGTCAATACTTTGAAATACCCGACCCTATCCAATTCAACGGCTATATGGGCGGTATGGCGGTCGGAATTTTCTTTCTGCTCTCTGCCTACGGACTGACCAAAGCCAACCGCAAAAAGGGGTATTACAAACGGATTTTTCGGCAAAAAATCCCCGCGCTGTACGTGTATCAGGTTTTGATGAACACGCTCTATTATTGTCTGTTTTTCACGAAAGAGTGCGGTTCGGTCGGCGAAGTTTTAATACGTATTTTCAACTTTGATTTCTTGTTCGGATACGAGCGTTTGAACGGATTTTCGTGGTTTATTACCAGCATTTTAGTGGTGTACGCGTGCTACGGCGGTTTGGCGTACGTATGGGAAAAGGTCGGCGAAAAATGCA
This sequence comes from Clostridiales bacterium, assembly GCA_015055785.1. Next base: position 853 of record SVHQ01000094.1, read on the forward strand.
AAAATCAACGTTTTTGGTTTGCCGTTATCTGCACGGCAATCATCGCCGTATTGTACGTTTTGGCGTTGGCTACGCCGATAAAAACGCTGTACGGACGGAGTATTTTCTGCTTTGCCTTGGGCGTATGGGTGGCGCTGTTTGAAAAGGAAATTTTGCAATTTATGCGCGTACGTAAGCGCTACTTTATGACCTGTATAGGCGCAACCGCATTGCTGTTGCTCTGCTTTTTCTTGCTCCCCGAACAGTTCGTATGTATCGCAACGTGCGTATTCGTCACCGTGTTCTTTATCGGCTTTTCCTATCCCCGTTCGCCGATTTTCGAGTTTTTAGGCAAAATATCCTTGGAAATTTATCTTGTGCAAGCGATATTTTTCACGATTATGCCCTTTGAAAGAGAGTGGCGCGACGGCGTGCCTGTGTTTGCCCTCGTCTTAGAATCGGCGTTTGTGTTGTATATGCTTGTCAAGGGAATAAAGCTGTTGATTGCACGGCTGAAAAGCAAGGCAAACAAAAAGAAAGCGTAAAATTTATAAAACGGTATAATAACGAAAGGAAAGAGCTCTGCCACGCGCAGAGCTCTTTTGACGTTTTTTATTGAAAGGGTGGGGGACGTATCGCGACGAAATTGGTTTTACTCGAATTGATTTGCCAAAATGTCGGCGGTTAAACGCGCCAAATTCATATCCGAGCCGTCCATTTTTGCGCCGTCTTCTTTGGACAAAACGGCAACCGCGCCAAGGCAGTCCCCGCCCGACACAATGGGCACGATAACTTGCGCGGTGATACCCTCTTCACGGTTGCTCGTAATCGGCAAAATATCCCCGCCTTCCGAGGCGTTGGCGATATAACTACGCCGTTCGCGTAAAATTCTGTCCATATCTTCGGAAAGGGACTTGCCGTCCAAGTCCTTTTTACCGTCGCCAAAGGCGTGCAAAATACCGTCCGTGTCGCAAATCACGGCAAGCTTTCCGCTCAAATCGTTGAGGGAGCGCGCGGTGGCTTTGCTAAACCGCTCTAACGTCGCAATGGGGGAATATTTTTTAAGCATCAGCTCGTCCCTGTCGGTAAAAATTTCGAGGGGATCGCCCTCTTTAATGCGGAGCGTACGGCGGATTTCCTTGGGGATAACGACTCTGCCGAGCTCGTCGATTCTTCTAACGATTCCAGTTGCTTTCATATATAAAAATCTCCTTGTTTTACAGCTTTGTACCGTTAGTATTTGTAAACGAAGGAGATTTATGCTTATTATTTAATTTTTTCCATTTTAGGAAAGCCCGAACAGTACTTTCACGAAAGGTATCTTATGCGCAAGATAGCTAATCAGCGTGCTGATGGCAACGTTCGCCAACGCGAGCACGGCGATAATGGGGATATTGAGTGGCAAAAGCATAGAAACCAAATTCAACAGCGCAAGTTTGATAAGACTGTCCAAAAGGAAGAGCTGATAGGAATATTTTGAAACGTAGTTGAGCGGGGCGATTTTGAAACGCACCAAGGAAAAGAGATAAAGCAAAACGTAGGAAAGCGGGAGGGAAATCATAACCTTGCGAAGGAAGACGTTTTCGAGCATGCCCTTTGCAAAAAGGGTAATTGCCACCGTTCCGACTGCAAGGCTCAAAACCAATGCGCCGTGTTTTATCCATTGTTTACCCAAAAGTTTTTCGGCGTTTACCTGTTTTAAGATATAGCCAAAGAGGAACCACGTGCCAAAGGAAATCGCTGCGTAGATTTGAAAGGGACCGTTTCTAAGTACGTCACCAAGATAGAGAAAACCGCCGTCTGCGAATAATCCCCAAAATCCGTTGGCAATATTAAACGCAAGAAGAAGCGAAAATATACCGACTAAAACCAATTTGTTTTTCAATTTCCACAAAAGCGGAGCAATCAAGAACAGAACGAATAAACAGTAGGAAAACCAATAATAATTCCCGCCGACGTAGGCGTTTACAAACTCTTTGGCGATACTCTTAAAATCGTAGAGATGGTCGATAAAGATGTTGGGGATAAATTTCAGCGTGGTGAACACGAAGAAGGGAATTAGTAGTTGAAAGAATTTTTTCTTGTAGTATTTCGGGACGTTTTGCTGATGGCAAAGATACCCCGAAATCATAAAGAAGAGGGGGACGTGTACGGAGTCAAGCACGGCGAGAAAGGTATTGTACGCATGGTTGTCCTTCCCGACGTTAAAGTGGGACTGCCCGAAGGTCATAGAGTGCATTATCATTACGAGAATAATAGCAATCGCGCGCAGATAATTTATCGTGTTGCTTTGTTTTCTTTTTTCCATAGAGATTGCAGACATGTTTTCCCTTTAACGGCGTTTGTTTTGTGCCGAGTGTAAAAATTAAAGCTGTAACAAGTATACCATGGTGAAAAATAAAAGTCAATTAAAAAAGACAAAAGACAAGGTTATGAGGGGAAAAAGGCGGAAAAGAAATTTTTTGAAAATTTTTCAAAAGTAGGGATAAAATGAGTTGACAAAGGGAAGATGTTGATATATAATATAGTTCGTTAATGCGGTCGTGGCGGAACTGGCAGACGCGCAAGACTAAGGATCTTGTGGGTAACTCCATGCAGGTTCAATTCCTGTCGACCGCACCAAAATCGGGTAATTATGCAAAATAAATGCATAAATACCCGATTTTTTTGTATATTTGACGTGTTTATGCAGTCGATTTTTGTAAAAATTTACGTTTTTGACCTTCATTGGGAACAAAATTGGGGACTTAAATCTATTCTTCCAAGTCCTTCAAAAGAATAGCGTTCATGGTTTCGCTTTTTCCACAAAAAATCTACCCTATACAGATTTATTTCTGTTAGAGTGGAATTTTTTATTTTATCGCGTTAGATGTCAAATACAACGTTTTGCATTTGCTCAATCATAAACTTGTCGGGGAAGTGTGTGTATACTCTTCCTACCAATCTTTCAGAGCTATCGCCCATCCAAATATCCACAATGTCAGGGCGAACGTATTGTTGACAAACGGTTGCAAAGGTATGACGTAAAAAGTATTGCGTTACTTCTTCATCGTCCATAATACGCTTAAAAATGCGGTTTAAAACATCCGTTCTATGTAATGCTACTACGGGTGCATTCAGATCTAACATTTCGCGCGCTTGACGGCAAATGGGTATCTTTTTATATTCGATTTTACCGTTTTTGCGTTTTGCGTTCCGCGCAACCAAGAAATTGCCTTCAAAACGAGCGTCTTCTAATTCGCAAGGTCGCAACCCGAAGAATAACAAAATCAAAAACGTGCGTTTATAATCGCTGTATTCAGGCAAATTCAAGCGTTCTATCATCTTCTTGACTTCCTCTTCGGTTAACGCACGACGGCTGTTTCTTTCCGCTTTTTTGAAAGGGATTAAAAGCATAGGATTATGCGTAATAATACCGCTCGCTAGCGCATACTTAAACACGGAATTCAGGATAACTCGCAAGTCTTCATATACACGCCCTTCTACCTGCGACATAATTCTATTGATGTCAATCGTTTTAATTTGCGAAATCATCAAATCCCCAAGCACGGGATACAAATAGCGCGTAGAATAGCTTTCATAATTTTTATGCGTGCGTGGATTCAGCTTGTCTTTCTTAAACTCCAGCCACTCGTTTGTAATAAAGCGGAAGGAATTTTTTGCGCCTGCGTAATTCTTTTTGCGATGGTTTTCCAATTCGTCAGGCGCAGTCATTTTTAAGAAACGACGTTTTGCCTCGTCAAGATTGGCAGAAGTGGCGCTAATATCAAATCCGTTTCTGCGATAACGAATCTCGTAAACGATAGCATTTTTGCCGCGTTTGCGTTTGATAACATGCGCCACCAAGCCGTTGGCGATAAATTCTTTTCTAAACGTTTTATCCATTTTAGAAATCTCCTTTTGTGAAAATGTAATAATAGAAGAAACGGCTTTGGTCTTTTCCGTTTCTTGGGCAGGAAAATCAGCCCTTTTCCCATAGGAAGAGAAAAGGGATTGCAAAAGCATTTTGATTTTCTCGGTTGCATTAGGCTCAGACGCCAATGCGGTTACGTAGGTTGCAGTTAAGTTTAATTCAGCAGTTGTCATTGTCCTCCTTTTTGAAAATTTTGGTCAGTTCCCTCGTCAGAGAACATAAACGCGTTTACTTTTACCTAATTTTCTTGCTGACTTTCAAGCCGTAAAAGTGGATTTGCTTGAAAGTGAATGTATAATATCATATCCACAATGATTTTTGAACGACAAAATTTTTCTAAGACAGATTTTGTCGTATGGGTTGTAAATTTTAGAAAAATAAAGCTTTGTATTTTACTTGTACACGTTGTCTTCTGTGCCATACGGTTACGCGGTTCACGCCTAAAAATTCCGTAATTTCAGTGGACCTCATGCCTGCCATATAGCAATCTAAAACTTCGTGTTCACAAGGGCTTAACCCCATACGCGCAATCGTGTTATCTACGTTCGCATAATCCTTTTCTTGGTAAGTATCGATTTCTACGGATAATTCTTCGGTGTAATCGTTGATGTCACGAGAACGGTTGATGGTTCTGCGGATTCTGTCAATGTGACGGCTGACCAACGTATATGCGGCTTTCTTAATGGTGATGATTTTGTCGCTGTGTATCGCATAAACGTCATTAAGGCTTTTGCCAATAAACTGACAAAGGAAACAGGTTGCTTCTTGCACAAGATCGTACGCATCGGAAAAAACGTGCGTAGGTTCGTTACAACGGTTCAAATCTTTGACAAGACCGATATAGAGCCTTTCTAAGGGCTGACGGGTATAGGCGTAATAGCTACGCAGAGTTTTGAGGGTGATGAGTTCACCCATTTTTTGTACGTTATCGGTAGAGATGGTTTCCGATAATACGTTATAGGGGTTAGATGGTTTAAGCATTGAGTTTACCTCCGATTTTATCTTTTGCCTTTTGGGCAGGGGCAAAGGAGCATAGGATAAAAGGTCGGCAAACTAGATTTTATAATCTTCCCGAAAGTCAACGAGAAACAAAAAAATTGTTGCTCGGATAAAGCAACAATTGAAAAAAGTGCAAGAATTTTTTTGCGTTTACTTTCGGGTTATCCTATGCTACCATAGCCACAACCAAAAGCAAAAATTGGAGAAAGTATATTGTTCCTTTTACTTAAAAATATTGTTCCGAAAATATTTATATTATTCCGCACAACACGTAATCTCAATGATGGTTTGACGTCTTGTAATATGATTTGTCTGCATATATATTTATTTCCCCTTGACAATATTTGTAAAAAATAGTATAATTATTTCAATAATTATAATTGGGTGTATTATAACCATAAATAAGGCGTAAAGAGGCATTATTATGAATCCTGAACAACAAGCACGCGAAATCATTGATAAAAAGTTAATACAATCGGGATGGGCGATTCAAGATTTCAAAAAAATTGATCGTTCCGCGTCCTTGGGCGTTGCCGTTCGGGAATTTCCCACCAGTACAGGTCCTGTGGATTATGCCTTGTTTGTGGATGGTATTCCCGTTGGTGTTATCGAAGCGAAGAAAACTGAACTCGGTGAAAACATTACAACGGTAGAAGGTCAATCCGCGCGTTATGCAAACAGTACTTTTAAGTGGATAAAAGGCGATTATAAAATCCGTTTTGCGTATGAAGCTACGGACAAGCTGACGAGATTTACCGATTATAAGGATATTAAATATCGTTCGAGAACCGTATTTTCTTTCCATCGCCCTGAAACGTTGGCAAGACTCTTAAAAAAAGCGGACACCGTTCGTAACAATATGAAACGTTTCCCCGAATTCGATCCTACGGGTTTCCGTGCTTGTCAAATTCGGGCGATTGAAAATCTCGACAAATCTTTTGCGGAAAATCATCCGAAAGCCCTTGTTCAAATGGCAACGGGCGCAGGCAAAACGTTCACGGCGATTACGGCAGCATACCGTCTTTTGAAATACGGCAAGATGAATC
>SVHQ01000095.1 GCA_015055785.1 Clostridiales bacterium
TATGCGTAAGTTAAACGGGTTGGATTCGGGATTATGTAAACCAAATCTCGTAAGTTGATTAGAAAATCATGTGAGAAAATAGGAGGATTCATCATGAGTGCAACAATGATAGAAAAAATCATTCGCTTAATACAAGACGGCAACAGCGTGGACGAGATTTTAGCGGTGACCTTCACAAAAAAAGCCGCTGCGCAAATGAAGGAAAAGCTTTGTAAAGTATTGATTGAAAGCATCAATGCCGAAGATTGCACGGCGGAAAAGCGTGCAATGCTGAAAAAACAGCTTTCAGAAGTCCCGAATGCGGATATTTCGACGATACATTCTTTCTGTTCCAAACTCATTCGCAGTCATTTCTTCACGGCAGGAGTCGATAACGCATTCCGAGTAATTGGTGGGGACGATGCAGAGGGTACGGCGTTAAAAAATGAAGCTTTGAATGATTTATTGGAAGAGGGTTACGAATCGAAGGACGAACAATTCGCACATCTTTTGTCGGTGTATTGGCGTAAAAAGAGCGATAATGCACTGCGGAAAATCTTCTTGACGGTGTATGAAAATTTGCGTATTCGTGCAGATTATCGCGAATATTTAACGCGCTGTGGCGAATATACAAAAGAGATTTTTGAACAAATTTCCGCTGAACTTTTGCACATTTTAAAGGAAAAATGCCGTTATTATCGCGATTTGGTGGAAGAGGAATTATACTTTTTTGCCGACGAGGGAGCGAAAGCACAAACGGCGCTTGCAACAGAGCTTTGTGATGGTTTGGATGATATTTTATCTGCTACTAATTATTTTGATGCTTGTTCGTTGGAAAAACCCAAATACACAGTCAATCGAAAGAATAAAAACGACAGCGACGAGCATAAATACCATATTGACCGTTTGGCGTTTTTAAAAAGTAAGATTGTAAAAATCTACGATGACGAGCTTTCTAAAACTCTCCCCAAGGAAAAGGAATATGAAAATTTTCTTCGTTCTGGAGAAACGGCGCGTGCTCTTGCTACCTATTTACTTCGATTTGATGAAAAATACGAGCAATTGAAACGAGAACGCAGCGTGCTTGATTATAACGATTTGGAGCACAAAGCTTTGGCTTTATTAAAGGACGAAAACGTTGTTCAAGAGATGCGAGAGAAGTATCATTACGTCTTTGTGGACGAATATCAAGACGTTAATCCAGTGCAGGAAGAAATTATAACGCGTCTTAGCGGTGATTATTTATTCCTTGTGGGTGACGTTAAACAGTCCATTTACGGTTTTCGCGGCAGTAAATCGAAATTCTTTGTGGAAAAGCAAGCGGAATTTGCAGGCGGTGCAGGGAAAAATTTAGCTTTGACACGTAATTTCCGTAGTGCAGACGCGGTGCTTGATGCGGTGAATGCCCAGTTCTCTTTGGCGATGACGCTACAAAATTCCAGCGTGGATTATAAAGCCGATTCTTACATGGAGAAGGGGGGCAGGTACGCGTTGAATAGCGGAAAAGTGCAAATTCACTTCCTTGGGAAAGAGGAGAAAAAAGCTCCTCAAATGCGTGGCGTGTATTCGGTGAAAGAAAAGACTGGCAAAAAGGAACACGTGGAAAGCCTCGCCGCAAAAACCATTCATCATATCATTGAGCAAGAACGCAAATCGACCATTTACGACGCCGATTTGGGGGAATATCGACAAGTGCAATATTCGGATATTGCCGTGTTATCTCGAAAAAAACAAGGTCAAATTGCAGCGACGGTGGCGGCGTTAGCGGCAGAGGGCGTACCTGTTACAGCGGCAGCGGCGGTGAATATTTGTGAATACGCTGAGGTAAAAACGCTGATAGACATTCTTTCCTTTATCGATAATTCTGAACAAGACGTGCCTCTTTGCAGTGCTTTGCTCTCCTCGATGGGAAAATTGACTGCGGAGGAGTTGGCTGCGATTCGCTTGACCTATCCAAAAGAGGATTTCTTCCGTCAAGCGTGCAAAAAATATGCCGAAGAACAAGACGATTCTATCGCGGAAAAATTAAAAACTTTTTATGCGTATTATCAAGAACTACGCAGACTTTCCTGCGTTTTGGATGCAGGGGAATTGCTTACGAAAATTTTATCGGACACTCGCATGGAAGCAGGACTTTTGTCGCAAGAAAACGGTGTGGCGTGTTTAAAACGAATCCATCGTTTTATTGAGGAAACCGCCTCGCCCGAGTCTCTTTGCGTGCACATGTTTTTAGACCGACTTCGCGATCTTGATTATACGATCGAGTTCAGCGAAAACGGCGGTGAGGATTCGGTGAAAGTTTTGACAATGCACTCCTCAAAGGGTTTGGAATATCCCGTTGTGATTGTGGATAATCTGAGTGCTTTGTTCCGCGGTGTCGATCACGATGAAGTTTTGGTGGAAGAAAAATACGGACTCGCACCTCGAGCGTTTCATCAGGAGAAAATGACGAAATCTTCTACGGTTTTGCGTCGTTTATATGAAATGAAAGAAACGGAGAGCGGTGTTGCTGACGAATTGAATTTGTATTACGTGGCATTGACGCGTGCAAAGCATACGTTGCATTTGCTCTTTGAAGAACGCAACGTAATGCCGAATACGAAATATGCAAAGTCGTATGCTGATTTCACAGATTTTGACGTTTGGGAACAGTATATAGTCCAAGATGATATTTTCGATTTACCCAAACAAGAACGAACGGCACTTGTGTTCCGTCCGAATGAAAGGTTGGTGCGTGATATTATGGATGCTTTCCTTTGGAAATATCCGCATACAGGATATGAAAATTTGCCCGTTAAAAGTTCTGCAACCGATTTGATAACGCCTGCATCTGCGGCGCAAATTACGCAAGAGCCCCTTGAAACTATCGGAAAACAAAAAGACTACGAGGGCGGTTTATTTGATGTGGACGAGGAGAACCTTTCAAAGGCGGACGCAAGAGATTTGGGAATCGCGTATCACGCTTTTTTAGAGCATTTTGATTTCAATTTATTATTTGACGAGCAGGGTGAACGGTTGACAGAAACGGCTTTGCGTGAAGTGTTGGATGCTAAGTTGGTGGCGATGAAAAAAGAAAAAATCCAAGGCATGGAGTGGCTGTCCTTGGAGAAGTTGATGGAGATTTTATCAAACCGAATATTTTATAGCTTGCGCGGTATGCGTTTGTATAAAGAACGGCAATTTTTAGTTTCGTTGCCCGTTAAGGATACCTATGCTTATAAAGAGGGGATAGAGGAAAGTTTGCGTGCGCGTGAAGAGGGTGAGGAGATGATATTCCAAGGCGCGATAGACCTTTTTGCCGAGGGCTATGACGCGGATGGTGAGCCGATGATATATATTATCGATTATAAGTATTCCCGTCGTGGCGCAAAATCCATTTTAGAACACTATCAAAAACAATTAAATCTTTATCGTCTTGCCGTTTCCAAGATAACCAAAGTGCCGACAGAGAAAATTAAGTGTACGATTGTCAATATTTATCACGGATTTCAAGTCGAGGTAAATGAATAGGTGGTGTTTTGATAAAAAACGTCAAAAATAGACGAAAAAGAATAAAAAACGAGCCTTCCTTTTGGACATATTTTATACGTTTAAAAGGAGGCTTTTTTATGTGGGTATTTGATGCATTTTTTGAGATGGTTGCTGAAAATGGTTTGATTATGCTAATTTCGTTGTTGCTTTTAATCGCCGCGGCAACCATTTGTTTTTTCTGTCGAGACAGAGGCTTTTTCGTGGCGTTTGCCGTGATGATTGTAGGCGGCTGCGTCTTTGTGCTGTTGGGGACGGAAAGGGCTGTTTTGTCGACGGTTTCCTGTTTGGTTGGATTGTGCTTTATGGCGGCATTTGTCTATGTTTTATTGACGTGCGCGCTTATCATTCGCGCGGTAGTTTTACGCCGTAAAAAGCGTCGTGCTGAGATTTTGAGAAAGGTGCAATACACCCTTCCTGAAAAGGATAATTCCTATATCCGTTCCAGATTAAATACGGCTTTGAACGCGGCCAATGTGCCTACGCATAAGGAAATGCCGTTGCCCAAAGACGAGGGAGTAAAGGAAGATTTTCAAGCCGATTATGCCAGAAAATTATTGGCGAAATTACAAGAAGCACCCTTAACCAAAGCAGAACGCTTGGAAATGCAGGAAGTTTCGAGATTGTTTTCGGCATATTTAAAGAAAAGCCGCTGGACGGTGGAGGACGTGCGTCTTATTAATGATATGTTTTCCTATTTATTAAAAATTTCTGCAAAATACGCAATATAATTTAAAATCACAAAAAATTTGTCAGACTATGCTTTCAAAAGAAAATGGCGGTAAAGATAACGTGAGCTTTAACATATTTCCGCTTTGGATCGCACTGCGCAAAACCGACCGTGTCACCACCCTTTCGTTTTTCTTCAAAAAATCAAAAACGAGGGGGGCAGGTACGCGTTGACCGAGCGGAAAGGGTTGTTCCTTTCTCAAAATAATGACGTCGGAACAAGCCGCCAAACCCAGCGCGGAATAGGTATTTTTTCTATCGGTAAGTAGGCGCAAAGCGAAAAAATCTTTCATTTCCATATCAACAACTTTGCCAAGGTAGATGCCCTCATCGGAATATATGGGTTTGCCAATGCAAATTTTTGCACAATTTTTTGGAAAAACAGCACGTAGGTGCGAAAGGGAAATTTCGTCCTCGGAAATCCTTTCTACGGAATTGATGCCGACTGCAAAATCGGCATTTTCGCCTACTTGTTCGGTGGGGGTATTAGAGGTGAGATTTCGAGAGGAGCACAGCAGATATTTCACGGCTCGTGATTTTAATGAAATGCCGACGCCGACGCAGGTACCTTTTACGGCTTTCCCCACGCGGACTTTTTTTTCTGTAAGTTGACTTAATTGCATAAAACATCTCCTTTTTCGTTTTTAGGATTTTATGATAATATATTTTTGATAACGAAAAAGGGGGGATGAGAATTTTTTTTGTCGAAAAAGGAAAAAAGTTTTGAAAAGGGCGTGAAAACGCTTGCCAAAAGAATAAAAGTTTGATAAAATAACGCAAGTAAAAGGAACGCAGGTTCTTACATATTGGGGCGTCGCCAAGCGGTAAGGCAACGGACTCTGACTCCGTCATTCGGGTGTTCGAATCACTTCGCCCCAGCCAATTATGCAGTACACCAAAGCGGTGTGCTGTATTTTTTTGCTTTGTTGAAATGGCTGGAGCCCTTTATTTTAAAAGGATTCACTTGATGAAGTGTAAGGAAAAAGATTTTTTTCTTAAATTTTTTCGAATCCTAAAATTTGACGGTTTTTTGTGAAAAATGAGTAAAAAAAGTCCATTTTTACCCCCAATTGGGGAAAATTGGGGAAACTTTTCAGCCGAATTTTCATGCGAAAATCCACGGAAAATCAGTAATTTACCTTCTCTGCTTCCCGCAATTGGAATTCTTCTGAAAAGTCTGTATACCCTCTGTTTATACGGGAAGCCAAGACGTCCTTATCTTCTGAATGCCCCGACCAAATCATCACCACTTCGGGGTTGACGCCCGATTCCTTGCAACGCGTTATAAACGTATAACGAAGCTCGTGCGGATGGTGATTGGGAAACACACGTTTTAATGCTGATGCAAGAGAGTTTAAATTCGCGTTTTTTGCCTTTTCAAAATCGATATACGGCAAAAGCTTTTTCACCATTGGCGTGAACGGGATTTTTCGCAAAACCATGTTTTGCCCAAGCCGTTCTTTGCTCGTTTCGCATTGTAACCATTTTCCGTCGATGATTTCAAGGGTTTTCAGTTCAGATTTTCGAAGCCCGAAATACAAAAGCACCAACAGCGCGTTTGTCGTTGCCTTGTCCTTGCGGTTTAGGCAGTATTCGACAAGCTTTTTTTCTTCTTCTTTCGTGAACGCCGAGCCTTTCTTTGATTGATAGTAGGGCAGAACGACTTTTCGCATAGGGGATGCAATTCCCAAATCGTCCGACGCTATATCAAAAACGCAGTTTAGAATGAGCGCAAGCTTTTCAGCTTTTCGGTGTTTGCCCTCGTCCACGATGGAAAAGAGATATTTTTGCAGGTCGCTGCGCGTGATGTCTTGCAGATATTTTCCGCGGAAAGTGGGTTCTAAATCGGCTGTGTAGGAACGTTCGTATTCCTTGTAAGTGGATTCTTTTGTCGTTTGCTTTTTGATGGACAGCCATTCTTCCGCATAATCGGTGAATAAATTCTTTTTTTGAATAGGGCCTCTTCTTTGCGTAGTCTTGCCCTCAGCGTAGTCACGAAGTCGTTGCATAAAACGCGAACGCATGGTTTCAAAATCGCGCCCCGAGGCTTCGATGTACATGTCCTTTCGGCGGATTCGCGCTTCGTAATAACCGTTTTTCGTGATACGATAGCTGATAATTTGATTGTTTATAATGAGTATTTGTTGAATGGGATTTGGCATATTTTTAATCTCCTTGTTAGATATTTTGAAAATATGTTTTGCCTTCCCATCTAAAAGTTTTCCGTCCTCCCCGATAGCGCTATTTTGTGTGCTGTCGGGCTTTGTTTCGATTGTGCTTTTCGAAACGAGCTTGCCGTCGTCTATTAGCTTTTCTAACGTTTCCGCTTTCATGGATTTGTTTGCTAAATCCAAAACGAATTGTACGTGCTCGTCAGCTCGCGGCGTTGTTTGCAATTGTTCAATGATTTCCTGTAATGTTTTAAGTTCTTGTCCTGTCAAATCTCCTTATCGAAGGTGATTTCGTGTAATGAATCAAGTTGTCTTGCTATAATTTTGCGCTGTAAATGCGTTATGTCTTTTTGCAATAGCTCTGCTATTCCTGCAA
>SVHQ01000096.1 GCA_015055785.1 Clostridiales bacterium
TGTCCAAGCTCGCACTCTAAGAGTGAAACGCCGTTTTTTATTATCGCTACTGCACTACCAAAACCAGAGTCGATAATCAGTTCCAAATAACGCCTTTCACAATCGGGGTTTTGTGAATATTCCGCATAGGCAAGCGCATTAGAAAAATTATCTAACACACATTTACAACCAAACTCCCTTTCAAAATAATCTACAATCGAAAAATTTCGCCAAGCCAAGAAATTAGAAACTGCTCCGAGTTTTCCTTCTTCTCTTGAAAGCGGTCCCGGTGCCGTAATACCGATTCCGAGCAAATTGTTTTCATTCTCCAAAAGCTCTTTCAAGTCCATCCGTATATTTTGTAAAGTCCCCTCTGCGTCAAGCGGATCCACAAGTCCTTTTTTTTGCTTTTTGACGTTCCCTATAAAATCGCATACACCCACAACGTACTCGCTTCTGGTAAAATGTACGCCGGCAAAAACGCCGTAGTCCGGATTAAGGCGCAAAACGGTAGCAGGTCTTCCGCCAATGGAAGCCTCTCTCTCCCCCTCCTCTAACAATCCTTCCAAAAGCAATTCTTCGCATATAAAAGAAATTGCCGCGCGCGTGAGCCCCAGCTTTTCCGCAAGCTTTATCCGTGAACACGGCTCTTTTCTGATAAGCCTTAACACTTCATTTCGATTATTCTGTTTCATTATGTCTGCGTTTATTTTTTGTGCCATAATCTTATTTTACCATTTATATAAAACTTTGTCAAATCATTTGACTTACATATGAAATTGTGATAAACTATACTTTGTAAAATGGTTTTATTAAGTAGGGAGAATTATGCAAATTCGATACTTTCAAAAAGGATTTAATTATTCGCAAGACGGCCCTGGAAACAGATTTGTCGCCCACTTGCAAGGTTGCAATTTGCATTGTCCGTGGTGCTCTAATCCCGAAGGCATAAATGCAAGCGGTGGAAAAACCGTTTCCGTCGACGATTTCATCAAAGAACTCGTATCTTGCAAACGCTTGTTTTTTGACGGCGGCGGCGTAACCTTTACGGGCGGCGAATGCACCTTGCAAAAAGACGCTTTAATAGAAGTTTTGAAGTCTTGCAAGCAAAACGGTATACATACGGCGATTGAAACGAACGGTACTTGCCCTTATACCGTCGACTTGTTTGAAAATATCGACCTAATCATTAGCGATTTCAAGCATTACGACGAGGAAAAATTGAAAAAACAGGTGGGGCAAGTACGAGATTATCGAAAAAATATTACCGATTATCTCAAAAGCGGAAAACCTGTTGTCATCCGTATCGTACTGATAAACGGATTCAATTCGGAGCAACAAGACGCTATTCAATTTGCTCAATTTTTCAAAGCTTTACCAACGAAAAACACGACGTTTGAGTTCCTCCCTTATCACGAATACGGAAAAAACAAGTGGGAAAAGCTTGGTAAAACGTATACGATAAAAAACGGATTTATAACCCCAGACACCGTAAAATTATTTGAGACAATTTTCAAAGCCTATAATTTGAATACTATAAGGAGCTAACTACTATGCGATACGATTGCAACAAATTAGACGAACAAGCCAGACTGCTTTTCAAAGAAGAACGAGCCCTTACTCGCCTTGACGGCTGGTTTATTTTACGCGAAACCATTCTTTCTTACGAAGAAGCGCACAAGGATACGCCCAAAGAATTATTGGCGGCGGAGGCACTTTGTTACGCGTTAGAACGACTTCCCCTTTCGTTAAGCAAAAACGCCGTATTTGCCGGCACGCAACGGGATGCGTTTGCGCAAAGCTACGCGCTCATCAACCCCAACTTTAAGTTAAGTACGTTTAACGGCTACTGTGACCCTACCGCCGTATTTAACGATATCGAGCCTAACGAAGAATTTACGGTTGAACGCATTCACCGCGTTAGAAAACAAACGGAAGAAAGCGATTACGTGCGCTCATTGAAAGAAGTTTATGCAAACGCGGAAATAGACACCAAAGAAGTGGCATACTTTATCGAACAGGTAACGGGGCACCTTATCCCCGATTTTAGAAAAGCAATCGCTTACGGCTTAAACGCTTTACAATCGGAAATTGAAGAAAAGATAAAGTCGGAAACCGACGAGAAAAAGATACTTAATTTACAAGCCTTTTCCATTTCTTTGAACGGTGCAAAAATCCTTGCTCGACGTTATATTGAACTTGCTAAAGAGCAAAAAGCAACCGCAACGGGCGAACGTTTACAAGAACTTGACCGTTTAATTGACGCGCTTGAAAAAGTACCGGCTTTTGGTGCGGAAACGCTATTTGAAGCCATTCAAAGCTTTATGCTTTTATGGTCGGTTATGTGCTTAGAACAAGCTCCTAATCCTTTCGCATTTTCCGTAGGAAACGCGGATAGAATTTTCGAACCGTATAGAGCGCAAGAAAATCTTTCCCGTGAAGAATCGGCAGGTCTTTTGAAGCATTTCCTTTTATTCTTCAACGTGGGTAGCAGAAGCTGGGCGATTTCGCAAAACATTTTAATCGGTGGCAAAGACAACAACGGCAACGATTTGACAAATCTTACGAGCTTTGCTCTTCTCGACGCCTACTACGCAATGAATTTCCCCCAGCCTATTCTTTCGGTAAAACTCCATAAAAACACCCCTGATTGTATGTATGAAGAACTTGGTAGATTCTTCTTTACGCCCGGTTGTCTTACCCCGTCTCTTTTCAACGACGATACGGTATTCCCTATTCTCAAAAATAACGGCGTGGACAAAAATGACCTGCCTGATTATTCGGTAGCAGGCTGTCAAGAGCCGCTGATTATGGGCAAGGACAACGGGAACACGACGAACAGTTGGCTCAACCTCGCCAAGATTCTTGAACTTGTCTTAAACGACGGAAAATCGCTTATTACCAGCGAACAACTTACCGATTGCAAACCCTATGCAAACGCAAGGGAATTACTTTCTACCGTTCGGGAACGTTTCTACGAAAAAACGGAAGAATATATCGACAAAATGTGCAAGGCAGCAAACGGCGCAAGCATTGCCGTGTCACACTTAAAAGTGCCTTTCCTTTCCTGTTTTATGGGTGGCATAGAAACGGGCATTGATACGCGCGACGTGCAAGCGCAAGGCACGAAGTATAACGGCAGCGGCTGTTTGATTCACGGCCTTTCCGTCGTGGCAGACGCATTTATTGCCATTGATAAATTGCTCGAGGAACGCCCTGAGGATAGCGAACAGTTGCTTCTCGCTTTGCAAAAGGATTTCGTGGGCGAAGAAGAGCTGCAAAAATACTTGCTTGCTTGTCCGAAATACGGCAACAATATTGCCCGTGTAGACGACGAAACCGCGGAAATTGCAAAGAAAATTAGTATTGCCGTTCGAGCAAGAAAAAACTATCTCGGCAACCCCTTCCGTCCCGATTGGAGTAGTCCTACCACCCATTTAACCTACGGGTATTGGGTAGGCGCAACCCCCGACGGGAGAAAAGCAAGAACTATGCTCGGATACGGTGTTGACCCTTTGTTTTGCACGGCGGAAAACGGACTTGGATTCCGTATCCTGTCTTTGTTCAAGCTTGATTTCTTAGAGTTTAACGGCGGTTACGCTTCCCACCTTGGCCTTGATCCGAAATACTTCAAAGGCGAAACCTTGGAAGAAAAAGGGTTAGAGTTCAAAAATAAAATTATGAAACCGTTATTCTTCTCGTCAGAAAACGACAACGCGCCTTTCTATCTCTACGTAAACGTAACCACGCCTGAAATTTTAAGAAAGGTTCTTGCCAACCCAAAGAAATATGCGCCGAGCGGTGTGTATATTATGCGTATTCACGGCACGTTCGTAAACTTCTTGGATTTGTCCCCTGACGTGCAAGAAGACATCATCAAACGTCTTGATTTGTCGTCCACGACTTACGGAGGCTAATATTATGTATCTTGGACTTGATATCGGCACGACTTCTATTTGTGCCGTCGTTTTAGACGGAAACGGAACCGTCGTTTATACTACTACCAAAGCAAACGACTATCACCAACTCAACGAAAACGGAGAGCGCAAGCAAGACGCCGAAAAGATTTTCTCGCTTTGTGAAGAAATCTATCACGAAACGGTTAAAAAATTTGCCGTAAAAAGCGTAGGTGTTTCAGGGCAAATGCACGGTATTTTATACGTGGACAAAAACGGCCAAGCCGTTTCTCCACTCTACTCGTGGCAGGACGAGCGTGGGAATTTACCTTTTGAAAATGCAACGTATGCGGAAGCGCTTTCTATCCGCAGCGGATATACTATGGCAACGGGTTTCGGGTGCACTAGCGTATTTTATGATTTCGTAAACAAGGCAATTCCACAAAACGCCGTTTCCTTTTGCACAATCGGCGACTACGTCGCAATGAAACTTGCAAAAAAGTCCAAACCGCTCTTAAACGAAACCAACGCAGCGTCTTTGGGTCTTTACGATATCAAAAATCACAGTTGGGATTTTCAAGCAATTTCTCGCGTCGGCTTACCTACTTCGTTATTTCCCGAAACGTCGGCTAACGTGGTAGAACTTGGACAAACGACGGAAGGTAGTTCCGTGTTTACGGCGATTGGCGATAATCAAGCGAGCGTGTACGGCGCGGAGCAATCCCCCGATACGATTATCGTAAATATTGGCACGGGAAGTCAGATTTCCGTCCTTACAAGCGAATATCATACACCTCCCGTCGGCTGTGAAATTCGCCCTTATTTTAACGGACGCTATTTGATGTTGGGTTGCGCACTCTGCGGTGGATATTCCTATCGACTTTTGAAAGATTTTTTTAACACCGTTTCCGAAAAAGAAATCACTTATGAAACAATGAATAGTTGGGCGGAAAGTGCGTTAAACGCACACCTGCCTACCACCTATCCTCTTTTCCGTGGTACGAGAACGAATCCAACTTTACGCGCAAACATTTGCGAGCTTTCCGAAAATAACTTCAACGCGCAAGCCCTTACGTTATCCGTTTTGAAAGGTATTAGCCGTGAATTGAAAGATTTCTACGCATTAATAACGCCTGCCACGGGCAAGCGCTCTCATTTAGTCGGTTCTGGAAATGCAATTCGTATGAATCCCGTCTTAAAACAAATTATTGAAACGGATTACAGTATGTCGCTAAATATTCCCGTTCACAAGGAAGAAGCGGCGTTTGGCGCGGCACTGATTGCAGCGGAAACGCTTGAAAACAAAAGTCTGAAAAGCTTTATACGTTATATACGATAAGCTATACTATAGTAAAAAGATTTTTTAGGGCAAGTGCACTATATACGCAGTTGTCGATACATTTTTCCGCAACTGTCGAATTTTAAGTTGTTGTTTCAGTTCGAACTCTATAAATTCTAGAAAATCGCAAAATGACAGCTCTAAATCGTAACATTTTTGTCCAACTTTTTGATTGCATAATTATTCCGTTTCATGTCGCTTTATGCAGTTTTTAACAAATAAAAAAGACGAGATTGAATAAATCTCGTCTTTTTTTTGCACGTCAGCTTTTTTATAAATGCAAGATGTGTTTATAGGTCAAAATAACAACTTTAATGCTCTCAATTTTTCAGTTATTGCTTTTGCAATCAAAATATGCCCTGCTTCATTTGGATGGCATCCGTCACTGGTATGCTCCTGCCATGAAAAGCCAAAATCATGAAACAGATTCAAACAAGGAATGTCATTTTCCTCACAAATCGTCGCTATAATATCAACGTACTGCTTCAATGTATGCCCGTTATAATTCTTTTCACTCGTATCGTGGCGGTTGGACTCTTGCCAATAACTTCCGCCACAGAAATTTCCAATTCCGTTATGCGGATACGGGGTTACAAATAATGTGGTTTTTTCGAGTCTTTTTTCTTTTACTTGCTTCGCAAGCTTTCTTACCGCAAATTCAAAGTATTGCTCTCCATATCCATGTATCGGTCTATCGCTCCAAAAATAGTCATTCGTTCCGCCAAAAACAATAGCAACATCGGCATCATCTATCAAATGAGCTCGACTCAAAAAATCTTTTCCATCCGTTTGATTCAATCCTGCTTTTGCAACCAAGGTGCCGGTAATACCGTAATTCAATTCATCCATTTTCAATGCTTGACTAACCAAAGTAGAATATCTGTTTTCTTTATGCTCCAAACCATACCCAAAGGTAATACTATCACCCAAAAATGCAATCGTCATTATAATACCTCCCAATTCTCCTTTACATCATTTTTGTTGGGTTTTACAACCATCGCCTTCCTCGCTTTTATTATATCATAATCCCTTTATTTTTTCAATTGAAATATTCACCTACGGTGAATTTGAAATAATTTTCTTGTAAAAATTGTGAATTTTCCCATAGATTCATGACGCTCTTGCTCTTTTCTATCTGCTTCATCTTTAATGAATGATGAATAGTGAATTATACAAACAAAAATCCGCCTTCTTTCAAAAGCGGATTTTGTTTGGCTCCTCGTGCAGGGGCGGCAGGAGCGTTGCTCCTTTGGTGCAAGCACCGTGAACCTGCGACAATGACAGGTCGTAATCGTAGATTACTCCCTGCTTTGGCTACCAACAGTCCACTGGACTGTTTGCTTTACGCGTCGCGCGAGGTACAAGCGAAGAGAATAAAAAGGGGCTTTATCCTCTTTGGCTCCGGCGGTCAATGTCTAAAATGGAATACGTATAATGCGACAATGACAGGTCGTAATCGTAGATTACTCCCCGCTTTGGCTAAAAACAATTCTCTGGATTGTTTTTACGGAACTTCGTTCCGCCGCGTCGCGCAGTTAACAGCCTTCGTCTGTTAACCTTCGTGTCG
>SVHQ01000002.1 GCA_015055785.1 Clostridiales bacterium
GTATTTTCCGTAATGAAGGTATGGACGCTTATCACAACCCCGAATTTACGACGATTGAAATGTATGAAGCGTACACCGACTACATCGGCATGATGGACATGATTGAAGAAATGTATAAAACGGTAACGCAGAAAGTGTGCGGTACGCTCGATATCAACTATCAGGGCACGGAAATCCACATGGGAAACTGGACCCGTCTTACGATGGCGGAAGCGGTGAAGAAGTATGCTGGCGTAGATTATAACGACTGGGCAACGGATGAAGACGCGAGAGCGGCTGCGAAATCGCTCGGTGTAGAGTTGGAACACGAAAACGCAACGAAGGGCTGGGTTCTTATCGAACTCTTCGACGCATTCGTAGAGGACAACCTTATTCAGCCGACCGTGATTTACGATTATCCCGTAGAAAACTCGCCTTTAGCAAAGCGTAAACCTTCTAATCCTGCATTCACCGAACGTTTTGAATACTTCATTTGCGGCCACGAATATGGCAACGCGTTCTCGGAATTGAACGATCCCATCGATCAAAAACAACGTATGACCAAGCAAATCGAAGCAAAGCGTGCGAAGGGTAACAACGAAGCGCAGGTGGACGAAGATTTCATCAATGCGTTGGAATACGGACTTCCTCCCACAGGCGGTTTGGGTATGGGGCTTGACAGATTTGTCATGCTTTTGACGGACAGCGCGACCATTCGTGACGTCATTCTCTTCCCCACAATGAAACCTAAAAAATAAGTAAGTATGCGTCGGTTTGCGTGAAGTTTGTTTGCGTAAATCGGCGCATTTTTGTCTTTTTTATATAGGGTAGATTTATAAAATTATTCGGCAATTATAAATTTAAACAAACACCTGCCCTATTGATTTTTTTAAATTATATTCATTTATACAATTTTCCATGAATATATAATGGAGCGAAACAATGGATACAAAAATCACGAAAACAAGATTGAGCAGAATGCTCTCATATGATTGGTTAAAGATTGTAGGCTTTTCCGTGGCGGCGATTATTGTATGGACGCTAATTTTCACCATGACGGCTACGCGTATTACGCCTGCACAAGAATTCACTGTGCTTAACTATGCAGGAAACCTTTCTTTAAGCAATAAATTTTTTGATTCTTACAACAAAACGATAGAAAACGGTGTGTTTTCGTATGAAGTAATAGAAACGAACAACAACGATTTAACCGCAAGCAAGGAATATTTAAACACCGTATTAGAAGCGCGTTTTACAACGGACGAAGGCGACGTGCTTTACGTTTCGTTGGAAAACGATCCCGATACTGCATACAAAGATGAAAACGATGAAACGCAATATAACAGCTACTATCAAAGCTTTTTAAACCGTTGGTTTCATTACGTGCACAGATTGGACGGTGAAAACGGATACTTTGCGCAGATGGAAAGCTATTTAAATATGTATTATACGAATGGTTACACGGATGCGGAAAGCTTGGATACGGCAAAGGTAGAGGCGGATTTCCGCGCGCGTATTAAGGAAAATAAGGATAAGCGTTTTAAAAAGGAAAGCCAGATAGAAAAAGGTGTGCAAGACGAAATTGTGCGTATTCAAAAATACCGCGATGCTTTAGTGAATTTTAACAGCTATTTGGCTGCTGGCTACGTAGAATTTACGGAAGGTTCGGTGACGTATACCTTCGAAAGCGGCGAACAAACGTATAGTGGTATGTATGCAATCAATCTTTGTCCGAACGTGGAAACGATGGGCGGTTTGCAAGAATACGTCAGCTATTATTCCAGTTACGAGGACGAAAACGGCACGACGCAATACAAAACCACGGCAGAAAATATGCAAATTGTCATTTTAGACCTTGATGGGGTGGCGCCTGAATTTAAATACGAAAGTCTTTTGTATATCAATTCGGTGATTGAAAGCTATTGTACGGAATTAAATAAGTGATAAAAATGCCGCCGCGCGAAAGAACGCGCGGCGGAAAACATAGAAAAGCGAAAAGATGATGAAAAAAGACGGAGGGGCGGTATGCGGAGATATTTGAAAGATAAAAGCGTATTAAAAAAATGCCATATTTATCAGATGTTACGCCAATTTGCAAATCGCCCCCATCTGTCCTTTCATACGCCTGGGCATAAGATAGGGCGTTGGGACATCACCGAGCTTTCTTTTTCCGACAACCTTTCTTGTCCGCGCGGTTGTCTTGCGGATGCGGAAAAGGATATCGCCGAAATTCTTGGCGCACACAAAAGCTTTATTTTAACAGATGGCAGCACCTCGGGGATATTGTCTATGTTGCACGCAGCGCGCGCGATGGGCGTGAAGAGTATCGCGGTGTGCGAAGCTTCGCATAAAAGCGTGTTTAACGCCTGCGCATTGCTGGGAATTACGCCGCTTTTATATCCACAAAAAACAAAAGAAAAAATACCGTTCCCCTATACCATGTACGAGTTGAATGGGGATTTTTCCAATATTTTAAAAACGGCAGACGCTTTGTTTTTAACTTCTCCCGATTATTATGGTAATATAGCGGATTTAGCGCAAATACGTGATTTTTGCGATAGGGAAGGGAAGTTTTTGTTCATTGATGGCGCACATGGCGGTCATTTGCATTTTGATAAAGAGTTATATGCAGGTAAATATGCAGATATGTGGGTGGACGGCGTGCATAAGAATTTACCGGCGTTTACGCAAGGCGCGGTGGTGTCGGCAAGGAACGCGTTTTTTGCGGAAAAATTAAGGCAAGCCGTGGACGTATTTCGAACGACCAGTCCCTCTTATCCCATCATGGCGTCGGTGGAATATGCGGTGAAATATCCACAAAATACAGAGCTGGAACAAGCTGTTTTGCGTTTTGAAAAAGAGCAAGACCGTATATATTTCGGTGGAGATTGGACGAAGCTTTGCGCGGTGTTTGGCGAATCCGCTTTTGAAATAGAAAAACTGATAGAAAAGCAAGGCATTTATGCGGAATTTTGCGATGGAAACATTGTGATGTTTTATCTTTCCCCTGCGACAAGCTTGCGCCAATTTACAAGATTAAAAAAATGTTTAATTTCGCTGTTTGAAAGGTATCCTCTGCAAAGGGAAAAGCAAACGAAAATAAATGCCAAAAATGATATTCAACGCAACCCTGCCCCCGTCATTTCTTTTGATATACAGGAAACGGAATGGGTGGATATTGCGCAAGCAGAGGGCAGAATTTGTACGATTTCTTGCGGTTTATTTCCGCCGTGTACGCCGCTTATACAAAAAGGTGAACGCGTAACGAAAGAAAAAATTCATTTGATAAAACAAGCAAATAACGTTTATGGATTGTTAAACGATAAAATACAAGTATTGAAAAATAAAAACGAGGAATAAGATATGAAAGGAAGAGGTAAATTTATCACGTTTGAAGGTTGTGAGGGTTGTGGCAAAAGTACACAAGTGAAGTTATTCAACGAATATTTAACGAGGGAAAATATCCCCCACATTTTCACGCGCGAACCGGGTGGCGAGAAGATTTCCGAGGAAATCCGTCGCATTTTATTGGATGCAAACAACAAGGAAATGACGGACGAATGTGAAGCACTCTTGTACGCGGCTTCCCGTGTGCAGCATTTGAGTGACCGTGTAGAGCCTGCGCTTTCGCAAGGCAAGCTGGTGGTTTGCGATCGTTACGTGGATTCCTCTCTTGCTTATCAGGCGTATGCGCGCGGTCTTGGCGTGGACTTTGTTGGTAAAATTAACGCGTATGCTTTGACGAACTATCGCCCCGACGTCACAATTTTCATTGATTTAACCCCTGAAGCGGCATTTTTACGTAAACACGGTGCGGATGAAAATGACAGACTCGAACAAGCGGGTATGGCTTTCCATAAAAAAGTATATGAAGGATATAAACAGCTTGCCGCCAACGAACCCGATCGTATCGTTTGCATTGACGGTACGCAGACGCCCGACGAAGTTTTTGCCGACGTTTTAAAAGCGTTGCAGGAAAGAGGTATTTTGTAATAGAAAGAGGTATTTTATAATCAGAACGAGCTTTTTGAATAGTTTTGCAATATAGGGAGTAGCGTATGGGCTTTTTAGAAGTTTTATTAGAGGGCATGGCGTTGTCAGCGGATGCATGTGCCGTGGGTATGACAAACGGCATGACGGACAATAAAATGCCGATAAAACGAGTGTTACTAATTGCAGTGTTGTTTGGTTTATTTCAAATGTTCATGCCGCTGATTGGATATTTTCTCACGGGAATCATAACGGGAGCATTTGAAGAGGCTTTTGAAAAGATTTCCTCGTGGATTTCCTTTATTTTACTGGGATTTTTAGGCGGTAAAATGATATGGGAGTTTTTTGCTTGTCAAAGACAAACGAAAGCGATTGAACAGGGCAAAATTCCTGAAAATAACGCTTGTGCTGTGCGGAAAATCGGCATCGGACAGCTTTGCGTACAGGCGATTGCTACGTCGATAGACGCTTTGGCGATAGGCGTGGTGATGTATGGAGAAGGCTTGGTGCTTGGCGTGTGGTTGTCCACGGCGATTATCGGTGTGACCACGTTTTTCTTGGTAGTTGCCGCGGTGTATATCGGTAAAGTTTTTGGTGACAAGCTTGCAGATAAAGTAGGGCTTTTCGGTGGCGTTATTTTGGTGGGCATCGGCTTGAAAATTCTTTTGGAAGGACTTTTATAATCGACAAAGACCTTTAAATTAAAGGAAACAAACGAAAAACGAACGAAAAAATAAGGCAGGGAAACTTATGAAAAAGATAGACTTTGGAAAAAGAAATTGGCTGGTGTTGATTTTATTCGGACTTATCGGGCAAATTGCATGGGCGGTTGAAAATATGTATTTCAACTTGTTCGTTTTTGAAACGATTAAACCCGACCTTGACACCGTCACATTAATGGTGCAGTTATCGGGGATTGCGGCGACGGTGACAACGCTGATTGCAGGCACGTTATCGGACAAAACGGGCAATCGGCGTGGTTATATTTCCTACGGCTACATCATTTGGGGTGTGACCGTAGCGTTGTTCGGTTTTATGAAAACCTCGAACATACAGGCATTTTTAAAGACGGACGAAGCACAAGCAATCGCGATAACGCTTGCTTTGGTGGTTGTGGGCGATTGCGTGATGACGGTGTTTGGTTCGACGGCGAACGACGCGGCGTTTAACGCATGGGTGACGGACAACACGCGCGAGGAATACCGTGGCAGAGTGGAAGGCGTGTTGGCGATTTTACCGCTCGTAGCCATGCTGATTGTGGCAGGCGGCTTTGGTATTTTGGTTTCGCTGATTGGTTATCAAGCCTTGTTTTTCGGTTTGGGTGCCGTTATTACGATTTGCGGCGTGGTGGGTGTATTCACCATTCAAGATAGTCCTGCCTTAGAGAAAAAGGGAACGTTAAAGGATATTTTTTACGGCTTCAAACCGAGCGTTGTCAAAGGCAATCCCTCGTTGTATTTCAGTCTTTGCATCATGGGTATTTACGGCATCGCTTGCCAGATTTTTATGCCTTATCTCATTATTTATATGAAGACGTATTTACATTTCAGTGTTTTGGAATATAGCATTGTTTTCGGCCTTGCCATTGTGTTGGGCGCGGTCATCAATTTATTGCTGGGTAATCTCACCGACCGTTTGGATAAATCAAAAATGTTATACATAGCGGCAGGAATTTTATCAGCAGGATTGTTGGGTATGTACTTTTCTCATTTTGAAAACAAGATGGCGACGCTTATCGTATTCGGTGTATTCGGTTTTGTCATGATTACGGGCTACATTTTGGTGTCGGCGCTTTGCGGTGCGCTTGTACGCGACTATACACCCGAAGAAAATGCAGGAAAATTGCAGGGTGTGCGTATGATTTTCAGCGTGCTGATTCCCATGCTTTTAGGGCCAATGATTGGGAACGCCATCAACAAAGCGGCGGCGTTGCCCCTCGATTCTATGGTGGACGGCGCGATGAACCCCGATTTAATGACGACGGCGTATATTCCTGCCCCTGAAATTTTCCTTGCGGGCGCGATTTGCGCGGCATTGATGTTTGCTTTGATACCTTTGCTCACCAAGGCGGTGAATAAAGCAAAAACCAAATAAAAAAGAGTCCTTTAAGGAGAAAAATATGCATTTAAAAACAAATTATGCCGTTGGGGACGTGCCGCACAGCGAACACCCCATGCCACAGGCAATGCGTGAAAATTGGCTGTGTTTAAACGGTAAATGGCATTTAAAAAAGATAGATAGTTTGGGTGAAACGAGCTTTGACGGGGAAATCCTCGTTCCCTTTTCTCCTGAAACGCTCAATAGCGGCGTGGCGGAGGGTTTCACGTTGAACGCAGGGGAATCCCTTGTGTATGAACGCAGCGTGTGCGTGGATAAAACGCTTTTACTCGGCAAGACCCTTTTACATTTCGGGGCGGTGGACAGCAAGTGTAAGGTGTATGTGAACGGCGTCAAAGTCGGTGCGCATAAGGGCGGATTTACGGCGTTTACGCTGGATATTAGCGAGCAAGTGAAAGAGGGTGAAAACCTCTTGCGTGTGGAATGTGAAGACGACGGCACGAGAAATCACGGCGCGCGCGGAAAACAAAGCGATGAACGCGGCGGCATTTGGTACACGCCTCAAAGCGGTATTTGGCAGACGGTGTGGCTGGAAAGTATGCCCACAGAGCATATTGATAATTTAAAAATTACGCCGAACGTAACGGAAAAGAGCGTGCTTATCCAAGTGGATAAAGATGGCGGAGAAAAGGAAATCGCGGTGTTTGACGGTGAACGGGAAATTTTGCGTAAAAAATTCGTGGAAAGAATTACGTTGGAACACCCTTTCAAGCTGTGGTCGCCTGAAAATCCGCATTTGTACGATATTGTTATCACGAACACGGCAGGGGATAAATTGCAATCCTATTTCGGTATGCGTTCGTTTGGAAAAACGATAGACGAAAAGGGTATCGCGCGCCTTACGTTGAACGGCAAACCTTACTTTTTCAACGGCGTACTCGACCAAGGCTATTGGTCGGACGGTATGCTCACGTATCCGAGCGATGTTGCGGCGAAAGATGAACTGCAAATGCTTAAAGACATGGGTTTTAATACGGTGCGAAAGCATATAAAAATAGAGCCGATGCGCTGGTATTATCATTGTGATAAAATTGGGCTTGTAGTGTGGCAAGATTTTGTAAACGGAGGGGGCAAGTATTCGTTCACGCACGTGGCGGCGTTTCCTTTCCTTGGTTTTCATCACCGTGACGACGGCGAGAAAAATTACAATTATTTCGCACGCGGCGCACTTGAGGGCAGGGAAGAATTTGCCGTCATGGTAGAGGAAACGTTGCAGCAGCTGTATAATTGTCCTTGCATTGGCGTATGGGTGCCTTTTAATGAGGGTTGGGGACAGTTTGATTCGGCGAAATGGACGGAGTATGTTCGCGAGAAAGACCCTACGCGCATCATTGATTCTGTCAGCGGTTGGCACGACCAAGGTGTTGGCAAAACCGACTTGAAGAGCTTGCACACTTATTACACCCCTTTAAAAGTGCCCAGAGATTCCAGACCGGTTGTTTTGAGTGAATTTGGCGGATATTCCATGAAATGCGATGGGCATGTCTTTGATGAAAGCAAGGAATTTGGCTATAAAAAATTCAAAACGCAAGAGGAATTATTGTCGGCTTTGAAGAAATTGTATTTGGAAAAATTATTGCCACTTATTGAAAAGGGTTTATGTGGCTGCATTTATACGCAGGTGTCGGACGTGGAAGAAGAAATAAACGGTTTGGTGACGTACGATAGAAAAATTATCAAAATACCCGTAGAGGAAATGGCGGAAATCAATCAACAAATTAACGCTTATAATTTCCGTGATTAAAATGTAAATGAGAAGAAACGATCTTGTCGGTATATGCCGATGGGGTCGTTTTTATTTGTTGATTTTTGGGGTGGATTCTATGACGTAAAAAGGATAAAAATTTTCCATCTCCACAAACTGCTTTCAATGAGGGAGCGGCAGGTGGAAAGAAGAGAAAAAAAGGCGTATCAAGGCACCGTGTATGTGGCGAAATACATTTTATTGACCTTGGCTTTGTCGTTTATCGGCTGGCTATATGAAGTAGTGTTGGTAAAAATTCAATGGGGTGAGTGGACGGATAGAGGTTTTTTATGGTTGCCTTTCTGTCCGATTTATGGCTGTACGCTGCTCGTTGTTTATTTCTTTATGGGCACGCCAAAAGAGAAGAGAGGCGTTTTAAAGCGAGTAAAAAACCCAGTTTTACACACCGTGCTTTATTTGATATTAGCAGGCATTTTACCAACCCTTGCAGAACTGTTTGTCGGGTTGCTTTTTGATAAAGCTTTTCACGTAATGCTGTGGAGTTATAAAGGTATGCGGTATAATTATCACGGCTATATTTGTTTGGGTATTTCTCTTTTGTGGTCGGGGATGATATACCTATTCATGCGCTTTGTTTTTTCGCCGCTTAAAAGGCTGTTTTTTAAAACGCCAAACCGTCTTGCTCTTGCTTTATCGGCGTTCCTGCTGATTGCCTGCACGGCGGACGCCATTATACAATTTTTTCGAATATAAGGGGGGCAGGTATGCGTTCAACGTCTTCAAAAAGCGTTAAAAAGGAAAAATACTCAAAATTCAGCCTATTAAAAGGCGCGGCATGGATAGCGGCGGGCGGTTTTGTAGCCAAGCTCATCGGTGCGCTTTATCGTATTCCGCTCACCAACCTCATTGGCGGTCACGGCATGGGTTTATATCAGCTTGTGTATCCCGTGTATTGCTTGCTCCTCACCGTGTCTGCCACGGGCATACCCTCGTCTATTGCCAAACTCACCGCCGAGCGTGTTAGTAAAGGGGAAAATGCAGCGCCGCTTTTTAAAACGTCCATGTGGCTGTTTTTAATTATTGGCGGTGTGGGCAGTGTACTAATGGCGGTTTTTGCTCCCTTTTTATCCAAAGCACAAGGGAGCGAAGAGGTGCTGTGGGGGTATTATACGCTTGCGCCGTCGGTATTTTTGGTGTCGGCAATTTCCGTTTTTAGGGGCTGGTTTCAGGGAAATAATAAGATGCACCCCACGGCGTTTTCGGAGATTACAGAACAAGCCGTAAAAGTGGCTTTGGGTTTGTATTTTGCCAATCGTTATAAGGACAACGTGGGCAAAGCGGTGGTGTTTTTACTACTTTCTGTTACGTTGTCGGAATTGGCGGCATTATTTTTAATGTGGTGGCTGTATAACAGGGAAAAACGCCGTAAAAAAAGAAAAACTCATCAAAACCCTGCCCCCATGGAAGAGGAAAATGAAAGGGGCAAGGTTGCGGTGAGTAAAGCGAGTGCCAAAACAATTTTAAAATTAAGCATTCCTGTCACGTTTAGTTCGATTTTATTGCCGCTGTCGGGGCTGTTAGACAGCGTTTTAGCACCAAGATTGCTCAGTGCCTACACCGCGGATGCCGTGACGCTGTTCGGATTGTTTGCAGGCGGCGCGGTGACGATTATCAATCTGCCCGTTTCCGTTTGTTACGGTGTTGCGGCGGCGAGCGTACCCGCCGTT
Source organism: Clostridiales bacterium (assembly GCA_015055785.1). Next base: position 9,520 of record SVHQ01000002.1, read on the forward strand.
GCTTCCTCAAAACAGCCAAGGAAGAAGCTCTTTTTTTCTCTTGCAATCACGGTGGCAGTTGCGCTTCCAAGTGCACTCGGCTTATATTTGTTTGCTTCTCCTGCGGCAAAAATCATCTTTCGTTCGCTTTCGGGCGAGGAATTAGAAACACTGATACGCCTTGTGAAAATATTCTCTATCAGCGCATTGACGCTCTCTTGCGTGCAAACGCTTTCGGCGTGTTTGACGGCGCAGGGCAAGCCGCAATATGCCGCTCTTTCGATGCTGCTCGCCGTGGTGGTGAAAACGGCAACGTACGTCTTTCTTTTGCAAAAACCCGAGGTTTCGATTTTTGGCATGGCGCACGCGACGAATATTTGTTATCTGGTTGCTTTTTTCTTGGATTTGTTGTATAATTTAAGGGTATCGAAAAAGCGACGTTAAAACGGCGTCAAGAAGAAAGCGAGGATAACGAGAGATGATTACGGTAATTGGTTTGGGGATAGAAAAAGGCGACATTACAAAACGCGGCGAAGAAACGTTGTTGCAAGCGGCGAAAACGGGCAGACCGATTGTGGTGCGAACGGCACACACCCTTTCCTATCAAACGGTGACGGATTTGGGGGTAGCACACACTTGTTTGGATTATGTGTATGAAAACAGCCGCAATTTTGCCACCCTTTCGAAAAATCTTGCCAAAGCCGTGGCAGATAGCGGTGAAAACGCCGTATACTTGGTGGACGGCGCGGCAACCGAGGATAATTCCGTAAAAGCACTTTTAAAACGCACGCGCGGGAAGATAGAAATTATCGATGGCGTATCGCGCGTAACGGCATTGGCGCGCGCGGCACGTTTTTCCGGTTGTTCTTATACGGCGGTGTCGGCGTACGAACTCGCAGAAAGAGCAAAAGACGGCGGTTTAAGTTTGCCGCTTATTGTGTATGACGTGGACGATAACGCTTTGGCGAGCGACGTTAAGCTTTTACTTGGGGACTTGTTTGGCGAGGAAACGCAAGCGGTATATTTGCAAGGCGGAGCTTCGAAGAAAATCTCCCTTTATCAATTGGATTGGCAAAAGCAGTACGATTACACCTCGGCTGTGGCGATTGAAAAGGTGGAACTTTTAGAAAAACAGCGTTTTACGTTGGACGATTTAAAGGAAATTGTGGTGCGACTTCGTGCGCCGAACGGTTGTCCTTGGGATAGGGTGCAAACGAACGAAAGTATTAAAATGTCGGCGGTGGAAGAAGCGTATGAATTGGTGGATGCAATCGACGCTGGAGATGACGATAAAGTGTTGGAAGAGGCAGGGGATATCTTGTTGCAAACGGTGTTCCATGCCGTGATGAAAGAGGAAACGGGTGCGTTTAATTTAACGGACGTGTTGACGGGAATTTGTCAAAAACTCATCACAAGACATACCCATGTATTTGGTGAAGACAAAGCTAAGGACGGCGAGAGCGCGCTTTCCGTGTGGGAAAAGAACAAGATGACGGAAAAGCATCAAGAGACGTTTGCCGATTCCGTCAACGACGTGCCTAAGTGCTTCCCCGCGGCAATGCGTGCGCAAAAAGTAGGCAAACGCGCAGGAAAAGCAGGTTTGGATTTTGCCGATGCCAAAGCGGCGGCAGAGCATTTGCAAAAAGAGCTTGACGAATTTTTCGAGGCGTATCGTGCAGGCGACAAGGAAGAAACGGAAAAGGAGCTTGGCGACGTACTCTTTGCTGCGGTGAATATCGGCAGAAAAGCAGGGTGCGATTGCGAAAAAGCGTTGAAAGAAAGCGTGGAAAGATTTGCTGCGCGTTTCACCAAGGCAGAAGCGATGGCGCTTGCTGATGGAAAGGACGTGACCAAGCTTTCGGACGAGGAATGGGACGAATATTATAAAAAAGCCAAAAAATTGTTGCAATAAAAATAACGCCATATCACACGGTAACGAATAGGCTATTTATAAGCTTGAAAGAAAGATAGAAAGACTTAATCCAACGGAACGTTGGGGGGCAGGTATGCGTTTAACGAGTATAAAGATAGGAAATGTCACAATTGAAAACAACGTATTCCTCGCGCCTTTGGCAGGATATACAAACTATCCTTTTCGCCGACTTTGCAAAGGTTACGGCGCAGGACTTTGTTATACGGAAATGGTCAGTGCAAAGGGCTTAAAATACGGCAGTGAAAACACCAAAGAACTTCTTTACACAGACGAAAAAGAGGGGCTTTGTGCAGCACAGATTTTTGGCAACGAACCGGATACCATGCGCGCGGCGTGTGAACACGAAGCATTGACCCCTTTCCCTATTATTGATATTAATATGGGTTGCCCCGTGCCGAAAATTTATAAAAACGGCGAGGGTAGCGCACTCTTAGAAAACCCCATTTTAGCGGAAAAAATCGTCAACGAATGCGTCAAGAGCGGAAAAATTATCACGGTAAAAATGCGCATCGGTATTCACGAGGGAGCATACATAACGGAGGAATTTGCCCGCCGTATGGAGGGGGCAGGCGCACAGCTTATCACCGTCCATGGCAGAACAAAAGACAAGGTGTATGCAGGCGACGTGCATTTTGATGAAATTGCCGCGGCGAAAAAAGCTGTAAAAATTCCTGTGATTGCCAACGGCGGAGTGTTTTCAAACGAGGATGCGGAAAAGCTGTTAAAGGAAACGGGTGCGGACGGCGTGATGGTAGCAAGGGCTTCTCTTTTTCATCCGCAAATCTTCTGTGAACTGACGAATACGCCGACGGAAAACAAACTTCAAATGTTTGAAAAACAGTTAAAATGGACGGGGCAGGTATGCGACGAACGTTTTACAACGGTGTTCATGCGCAAGATGGCGGCGTTTTACGTAAAAGGGGAGCGCGGCGCAGCGGCGTACAAAGAAAGATTGTTCCAAGCGCAAACCCCCGACGAGGTTTTGAAAATAGCCCAAGAAATGTGGGATTAAGAATTATACAAAAAAACTATATAAAAACGCAATAAAAAGCACCCTCGGAAAATCCACCGAAGGTGTTTTTTGTATAGGAGCTCCAGATAGTTAAGGAGACTTAATATAAGTGTTAGCGATGAATAGAAATGTCATACCGACCGAGCGAAACGAGAGGAGCGTATCTCAAAGAGTGAAAAGGTAAAAGTGAATAGTGAAAGAGTGTGGTAGAATTAACGATGAGATTGTCGCGCATACGCCACGGGATTGCCGCATTTTATTCGCAATGACACGTGGCGTATGCGCGGCAATGACGGAGTGGAGATACACTCGACTTCGGGCTGCGCCTACGCTCGGTATGACATGGTTAAGGATGCAATAAGAAAATTTTTTTAAAGTTACGCAAATAAGTGATTAATGATTAAGGCTTGTTTCGTAATATTTATTTACTAATTGCAGCACTTGCTTGCGATCTCCTTTTAGAATAATACGAACACAAGCATTTAACGGAGCATCTAAAGAAAATTCAAGATTATGATAATCTCCGTTATTGATTTCATAGCAAAAAAATTGAGTAATTTTCTTTCTGTCGCTATGGGGGATGTCTAAAATAATGCAACATTCTTCACGGGTTTTCTTTTTATCCAATAGAAAATCGTAAACGACTGCATTATTTTTTGCCAAAATACTCGGTCGAATAAAGGGATGTGCAATGAAAGACTCTACTTGTTCGGCTGTAAAATGCCAAATACCATTTATTTTTTCGCCTTGGAGTATTCCATTCGTCAAATGATTGCGCAACGTTCTATCAGAAAGTCCCGTAAATTGTGCAATATGTCCCAATGTATATAACGTATTTTCATTTTCAATATCTGTAAAAGAAAAATCTTCTTTCATAAAAAATTACCTCCTGTGTAGTATAAGGTGATGCATGCTTCACATTTATATTATACAAAAATAAGGGAAAAACCGCAAGACAATCCTAATATGAAAAATCGCGACTTTTTCATATTAAAACAAGTGTCACATGAACTCCGTAAAAATAGGGCGAAAATCAAACGCTTTTATGCGTAGCGGTATTCTTACTCAAAGAAAGGCAAAAAACACGATTTTAGAGGGAAAGACGGGCGAATTTTTAACAATTTGCATAAAAAAGGTGCAAACGGAGAAAAACTTTTGCTCAAACGCTGTACTTTTGGAAAAAAATGTGTTATAATGATAAAGAAAGTGGCTTTTTCCCTTTTTTATATATAAAAAGGGAAAGGGGCAAAGAAAACAAGGTTTTTTAAAAAGACAGAAAAGGGTACTTGAAAGGTAAAAACAAGGAGGAAAAATTCAAATGGCGGAAAGAATCGAAGCCGAATATGGCGCCGAGCAAATACAAGTGCTTGACGGCTTAGAGCACATTCGTAAGCGTCCCGGTATGTACATTTCTTCTACCGACGCAAAGGGTTTGCACCATCTCGTGCACGAAGTCGTGGACAACTCCATTGACGAAGCGTTGGCAGGATATTGTACGCATATCGAGGTGACCATTAATGACGACGGAAGCTGTACGGTGCAGGATAACGGCCGTGGTATTCCTACGGGTATTCACCCCAAGGAAGGGATTTCCACGTTGGAGGTAGTATTCACGAAGGTGAATGCCGGCGGTAAATTCGGCGGTGACTCTGGCTATAAGGTATCGAGCGGTTTGCACGGCGTTGGTGTAAAAGCGGTAAACGCTTTGTCCGAATGGTTGGAGGCGGAAGTTCGTCACGAGGGGAAGATATTCAAGCAGGTGTACAATCGCGGTGTGCCGCAGCGCAGCGTACAGGTGATTGGCGAATCGGACGAAATGGGTACGAAAGTAACCTTTATGCCCGATGCGGATATCTTTGAAACGACGATTTTCAGCTATGATACGCTGAAAGGCCGTCTGCGTGAGCTTGCCTATTTGAATAAGGGACTCAGAATTACCTTAGAAGACGCAAGAAAAGGTCAGGAACAGAAAGACTCCTTCTGCTATGAAGGGGGTATTTGCTCTTTCGTGGAAGAATTAAACAAGAGTCGTGAGGAATTGCTTTTCCCTGCACCCGTATATTTTGAAGAACAGGACGGGGACACGGTTTGCGAAGTGGCGATTCAGTATAACGAATCGTACAATGAAATTATTTACAGCTATGCCAACAACGTCAACACCATCGACGGCGGTACGCACGTAGAAGGCTTGAAGATGGCACTTACCAAGGTCATCAACGACGCAGGCAGAAAGCAAAACATTTTAAAAGACAGTGAGAAATTGACGGGTGAGGACGTACGTGAAGGGATTACGGCGGTGGTTTCCGTAAAACTTATCAACGCGCAATTTGAATCGCAGACGAAGGACAAGCTGAACAACAGCACCATTCGTACCTTTGTAAATAAGTGCGTCACCGAACACATGTCTACTTTCTTGGAAGAAAACCCTTCCGTTGCCAAGGAATTGGTTTTGAGATGTATTACGGCGCAAAAAGCGCGTGACGCGGCAAGAAACGCAAGAGAATTGACGAGAAGAAAGGGTGTGTTGGGTTCGACGACGTTGCCTGGTAAATTGGCAGACTGTTCGGACAGACGCAGCGAACTTTGCGAAATTTACATTGTAGAGGGTGACTCGGCAGGCGGTACGGCAAAGCAAGGCCGTGATAGACGTTTCCAAGCCATTCTTCCCCTTAGAGGTAAGATTTTGAACGTAGAAAAGGTGCGTTTAAACCGTGTACTCGAAAACGAAGAAATCAAATCGATGATTACGGCGTTTGGCTGCGGTATTTTGGACGATTTTGATGAAAGTAAGTTAAGATATGACAGAATCATATCGATGACCGATGCCGACGTTGACGGTGCGCACATTCGAATTTTGTTATACACTTTCCTCTTCCGTTATATGCGTCCGCTTATCGAACACGGGCACGTATATGCAGCAAAACCGCCCCTTTATAAAGCAAGCTTTAAAGGTCATGACGATTATTTGTATTCGGAAGAAGAAAAGATTGAATATGCTTTGAACAACCCGGGCAAAGTGGAATACCAACGCTATAAAGGTCTTGGTGAAATGAGTAAGGAACAGCTTTGGGACACGACCATGAACCCCGAAACGCGTACCCTTATTCGTGTAACCATGAAAGACGCGGCAGAAGCAGACCAGATGTTTGCGATGTTGATGGGTGAAAATCCTTCCCTTCGTAGACAGTTTATTGAAGAGAACGCTTCGCTTGTAACAGACCTCGACGTATAAAAACAACGACTGTTTTCTGTGAATTGCAAGCATAGCTCGCGTGAATTTTCGCTTCGCTCAGTGAATTGCTCACATACGTTCGCGTGAATTGCCAACGTACCGTTGGCGTTGCGGTAAGGATTTATAAATAATAGCCACAACGCGAACCATAGGTTTGCAATTCACGTTTTCAAAGAAAACAATTCACGTTGCCATAGGCAACACTTCACGCCCGAAGGGCAATTCACTTATATAGGGCAATTCACTTATATATAGTAAGGAGAAAAAATAAAAAATGGCTAAAAAAGAAACCAGCCCGGAATTAACCGAGGAATTTAGAAAAACACTCTCGATGACGAAGATGCTCGACGTCGAAGTAGATGACGAGCTGAAACGTTCTTTCATTGCTTATGCAATGGCAGTAAATAAATCACGTGCAATTCCTGACGTGCGCGACGGTCTTAAACCCGTTCACAGACGTATTTTGTTCTCTATGCACGAAATGGGGCTTTATAACGATAAGGCAACGAGAAAGTGCGCCCGTATCGTAGGGGACTGCATGGGTAAATATCACCCCCACGGCGACAGTTCCGTTTACGATGCCCTCGTGCGTCTTGCGCAGGAATTTACCATCAATTTCCCCCTTGTATACGGCCATGGTAACTTTGGTTCTATCGATGGCGACGGGGCGGCGGCTATGCGTTATACGGAAGCAAAGCTTACCAAGCTCGCAGCCGAAATGCTCAAGGATTTGGATAAGGAAACGGTAGATTTCATTCCCAACTTCGACGCGACGGAAGAAGAACCCACCGTACTCCCTGCAAGATATCCAAACCTTTTGGTGAACGGTGCAGACGGTATTGCTGTAGGTATGGCAACGAATATCCCGCCGCACAATCTTGCGGAGGTTATCGACGGCGCGATTGCCATGATTGACAACCCCGAAATCACGATTGACGAGCTGATGGAAATTATTCCCGCTCCCGATTTCCCTACGGGCGGCATCATCATGGGCAGAAGCGGCATTAAAAAGGCGTACAGAACGGGGCAGGGTAACATCATTATCCGCTCCAAGTGCGAAATTGAAGAATACGGCTCTGGTGGCAACACCCGTTCCCGTATCGTTGTTACGGAAATTCCTTATCAGGTGAACAAAGCCCAACTCGTTAAAACGATTGCCGACATGGTAAACGACAAGCGTTTGGAGGGCATTTCCGATATCCGCGACGAATCAGGCAGAGACGGTATGCGTATCGTCATTGAATGTAAAAAGGACGCGAATGCACAGGTCGTTTTAAATACGTTGTATAAAAAGACGAAATTGCAGACGTCGGATGGTATTATCTTGTTGGCTTTGGTGGAAAACGGCACCGAACCCAAGACCCTCAATTTGCAGGAAATTTTATATCATTATCTCAAGCACCAAAAAGACGTCATCACGAGAAGAACCCGTTTTGACTTGGCGAAAACGGAAGAACGTGCGCACATTATCGCAGGTTTGGTGCTTGCCCTTGCAAACGTGGACGAAGTGATTAAGATTATCAAGGCTTCGGCGGACAAGAATGCGGCAATCGAGGGTTTGACGGGTGCGTTTGAATTGGATGAAAAGCAAGCCAACGCTATTTTGGAAATGCGTTTGCAGCGTTTGACCTCTCTCGAAGTGGAAAAATTAAAGGCAGAACTTACAGAATTGCAGGCTTTGATTGCAGATTTGAAAGATATCCTCGCAAACGAATGGCGCGTTATGGAAATTATCAAAAACGACCTCACCGAAATCAAATCGAAATATCCTTCTCCCAGAAAGACGGAAATTTCCATCGACTACGGCAACATCGACGATGAAGACCTTATCGACAGAGAGGACGTTGTTATCACGATTACTCACGGCGGCTATATCAAACGTTTGCCCGTAGAAGAATACAAAGCGCAGGGCAGAGGCGGCAGAGGTATCACGGGGCACCGTCCTAAAGATGAGGACTACGTAGAAAAGATGTTCGTTTGCTGCACGCACGATCCTATTTTGCTCTTCTCCTCGAAAGGCAAGGTTTATTCGATTAAGGGTTATGAAATCCCCGAGGCAAATCGCACGGCGCGCGGCAGAGCGGTTGTTAATATCGTACAGCTTGACCCGGGTGAAAAGATTGAAACAGTGTTGCCTGTTTTGGAAAACGGCACGGGCTATCTCGTAATGGCAACGGAAAAGGGCTTGATTAAGAAAACGGCAACGTCAGAATTTGCGCGTATTCCTAAGAATGGTAAGATTGCGATTAAGTTGCAGGAAGAAGACCGCTTGATTTCCGTACAATTTGCAACGGGTGAAAATGAAATCCTCGTGGCATCGCGTGCAGGTAAGTGTATCCGATTTGCAGAAACGGACGTTCGTCCTACGGGCAGAGGCACGCAGGGTGTGCGCGCAATCAACCTCGCAAAAGAAGATATCGTAGTGGATATGTTGATTGTCGATAAAGAACAAGACATCTTCACGTTGACTTCACTTGGCTATGGTAAGCGTTCGAGCATTGAAGATTACCGTTTACAGACGCGTGGCGGTAAGGGTATCAAAGCAGGTGTGTTCAACGAAAAGACGGGCGAGCTTGTCAATATGAAGCTGGTGACGGACGAAAACGACATCATGATTATTACGACGGGCGGCACGATTATTCGTATGCATGCGGACACGATTAGCCGTATCGGCAGAACAACGCGCGGCGTGCGTGTAATGAACGTAAAAGATAGTTTTGTTGCTACGGTGGACGTCACCGAACGCGACGATGAAGCGGAAACGCAAGCTCCTGAAGAAACGGCGGCGGATCTGAGTCCTGAAGATTTGGCGGAAGGCGTGGATGAAATGGAAGAAATCGAAGAAAACGTAGTTTTGGACGATGAAGTGGCAGAAGAAGCTCCTGTCGATGAAGAATAAGCGGTAAATTGAATAAAAAAATGCACCGTCTGCAATATTTTGCAGACGGTGCTATTTTATGCATTTGAAGCCACCATGTACGCGTTGAAAGGAAAATAGCGACATGATTTTCTATGAGATACACGCCATTCGCTAACGCTCGGTCGGTATGACATTATAAATCTTTACTCCCGATAACGCACCTATCTAATCTATATAGAAAGATAGAAAGACGAAACACCCTAAGGGTGCGGAACGTTGGTTAGGAGTCAACGGGGTTGAGCATATCAAAGAAGCGTATCAAGAACCCTGAAACAGGGAAGCTGGCTTGAATAATGATAATCATCAGCAGCACTTGTTCCAATGGAATATGCACGTCGCCCCAACCGTCAAATACGACTTGCCCCAATTCAGGAATAGAAATCACGAGCAAACACAAGGACAAAGCAATGACGAACAGCACCGTACGGACAACGTTGAACGGCTGACAAATTCTATACAGCATGACAAGCCCCGAGAAAGTGAGTGCCAACATCATCAAAGCTTGATATTCCAAGGTATCTCTGCCGTTGGAATCGATAAGCCCCAAACTTTCGGAAAGGGAGGTCTTGTGTAAGAAATACAGAATGAGTATCCCAAGCGCCATTGTTAGCGCACCCGGTATGGCACGGCTTAAAACGTAGGGAATAAACTTGCCTTTGACGCGGTCGGTATTCGGCTGTAAGGACAGCACGAAAGAGGGCAAGGCAGCAACGAAAAATTCGAACATCAACATATTGTTGGTCGTGAAGAAATATTCACTGTGCAGAAGAATACATACAACCGCCAAAATTAACGTCAATAACGTTTTCATGATATACAACGACGAGGAGTTTTTAATGTTATTGATTACTCGTCTGCCCTCGTTTACAATTTTAGGCATCGAACCGAAGTTATTATCCTGCAAAACGAGGTTGGAAACGTTTCTTGCCGCTTCACTGCCCGATGCGACGGAAATAGCACAGTCGGATTCTTTCATGGCAAGGATATCGTTTACACCATCGCCGGTCATAGCCACGGTATGGCCGTTCTTTTTAATTGCGCGGATAAGAATGGCTTTTTGTTCAGGGGTAACGCGGCCGAACACCGTGTATTCATTGGCTGCGTTTTCCACTTCAATACGGGATAGCCCCTCTAAGGAAATGAAACGGGAAGCGTTTTGAATGCCCGCACGGCGCGCCACTTCCGACACCGTCACGGGATTATCCCCCGAAATAACCTTTACTTCTACGTCATTTTCCTTAAACCATTTAATCGTTTCAATGGCATCGGGGCGGATATTGTCGGTGAGCGTGATAATCGCCACAGCACGGAGCGCAGCAGGCACCTTATCGCCTTGAATCCCCGAGGGGGAGTGCGCCAACACCAACACACGCATACCCATTTGTGCATACTGTTTTACAATTTTTTCCACACGCGCGGGCATAGGTTTTAACACAAATTCCGGCGCACCGAGCGCAAACGTACCCACTTCGTCAAAGGTCACCGCCGAGAGCTTTCTCGCAGAGGAGAAGGGCAGGGCTGTGATGGGCTGCAACGCAGAGGAATATCCAAAACGTTCGTGCAAAGCAATTGAGGTTTGGTTGTTATCGTTCAAAGTCGCTTGCATGGAGCCGACTATATCGTCTATCGAATACTCCGTCGTGTTATTGAGGAGAATACAATCGCTCACTTTCATTCTACCGTCGGTGATGGTGCCCGTTTTGTCTAAGCACAGCACGTTGACGCGCGCCAGCATTTCCAAGGAATACATATCTTGCACGAGGGTGTTATACTTGGCAAGACGAATCATGCCGACGGATAACGCCACGGTGGTGAGCAGGATAAGCCCCGAGGGAATCATACCGATAACAACGGAAGCGGTTTTTTGAATGGTTTCACTGATAACGGGGTCGCCGTTGAATAGTTTGTAGAAGAAACCGTGATCGCCTGCAAGCCCTTCTGTGGATTGTTCGATGTTTTGATAATTGGTTAAGAATATGAAGATAGCCAAAGGTATGATAATCGCACCGATAACCTTGATAAACAAACCGATGGAATTCATAATTTCCGAATTCGGACGTTTATACTGCTTTGCTCTTGCCGTCAGTTTGCTGATATACGTGTTATTACCCAATTTATCCACGCGAACGGAGATTTGACCGCTGGATATAAACGAACCTGCGTATAAAAGGTCACCTTCGCTCTTTTTGATAGGCACCGATTCACCCGTAAGCAGGGATTCGTTGGCTTCGGCGTGACCGTCCAAGACAAAACAGTCGGCAGGGACCTGCTGACCAGACGTTAAAATAAGTACGTCGTCGAGAACGATTTGGTCGGAGGGGATTTCCTGCCGTTTCCCTTCACGCATGACGAGCGCGAGAGGGGAGGTGAGAATGGAGAGTTTGTCAATTTTGCGTTTTGCGCGGATTTCCTGCACGATACCAATGACGATATTACAAAGGAAAATGGGCGCAAAAAGGAATTTATTCGGTTGCGCCCTTGCCAAAAGCAATGCAATGGCAGCGATAAGACACAACAAGTTGAAGGAAGTGCAGATATTATCGATGAAAATACTGCGATAGGTCTTGGAATACTTCTTCACCGTTGTGTTCACGTAACCTTTCTTAATACGCTCTTCCACCTGCCTTGCTGACAAACCGTCCTCTGCAGACGGATGACAACGCCGAATTTTCGGCGGCGGTGCAACAGCGGCAGCTTGTTCCTTTTTCTTGAAAATTTTATCTATTAGCGTGGAAAGCTTACTTTGTTGTTCTTCTTCCTCTTCGGGTAAATCATTTTCGTTAAGTAACGATTCAGGAATTTCCGTTTTTTGGTTGTTTTCTTTTTTCATAGAACACTCCGTTTGATTGGAACTTGCTTTCATTATAACATAAGGGTGGGCAAAATTCAAGTTTTTTAAAGAAATTTCACAAGAAAATACAATGCGGACTTTCCTTTTAATTGCTTTTAAAAAGGAAAAGTTGTATAATAGAGAAAAATTAAGAAAATTACACAATGAGGTATTATCATGATTGATATCAATCTTATTCGCACCAATCCCGAACTCGTAAAGGAAAATATTAAAAAGAAATTCCAAGATCATAAGCTTGTGCTTGTCGATCAAGTGTTGGAATTGGATTCCAAACGCCGTGCATTGATTGCAGAAGGCGACGCTTTGCGTGCCGCTCGCAACACCCTTTCTAAACAAGTGGGTATGCTTATGAAAGAGGGTAAAAAAGAAGAAGCGGAAGCGGTGAAAGCACAGGTGAAAGCGGATGCGGACAGATTGCTCGCAATTGAAAAGGAAAACGAAGAAGTGGAAGCGGCTTTGAAGAAAGCTATGATGGCGATTCCCAATATCATCGCAGACGACGTGCCTCTTGGCAAGAACGATGAAGAAAACGTGGAATTGCAACGCTTCGGCGAAGCGGTTGTGCCTGAATTTGAAGTGCCTTATCACCTCGACATCTTGGAAAAATTGGACGGTATTGACGTCGATTCCGCGCGCCGTACGTCTGGTCAGGGTTTTTATTATCTCACAGGGGATATCGCTCGCTTGCATTCCGCAGTGCTCACCTATGCGCGCGATTTCATGATTGATAAAGGCTTCACGTACGTTATTCCCCCTTATATGATTCACGGCGACGTCGTTTCTGGCGTTATGAGCTTTGATGAAATGGAAAACATGATGTATAAAATCGAGGGTGAGGATTTGTATTTGATCGGTACGAGCGAACATTCCATGATCGGCAGATATATGGGGCAGATTATCGATGGCAAGAAATTGCCCTTGACGATGACCAGCTATTCTCCTTGTTTCCGTAAAGAAAAGGGTGCGCATGGCATTGAAGAACGCGGTATTTACCGTATCCACCAATTCGAAAAGCAGGAAATGATTGTTATTTGTCGTCCTGAAGAAAGCGCAGAGTGGTATGAAAAATTGTGGAGCTATACGGTGGAACTTTTCCGTTCGTTGGATATCCCTGTAAGACAGCTCGGCTGCTGCTCGGGCGACCTTGCTGATTTGAAATATAAGAGCTGTGACGTAGAAGCTTGGAGCCCTCGTCAGAAGAAATATTTCGAAGTGGGTTCTTGTTCCAACTTGACGGATGCGCAGGCTCGCCGTTTGTCCATTCGTTATAAGGATGAGGACGGCAAGTCGAAACTCGCGCACACGTTGAACAACACCGTTGTTGCGCCTCCTCGTATGTTGATTGCGTTCATTGAAAATCATTTGCAGGCAGACGGCAGTGTCACGATTCCCGAAGTGTTGCGTCCTTATATGGGCGGCAAGTCTGTTATTACTCCCAAGAACTAATTAAGCGAAATGCGTATAGCACGGCAAATTATCCACAAAAACGGAACTTGCCCTTGCTCGTTTACGTGTAGTAAACTCCCATCGGGCAAAACCCGTGTTTTGCGGCACTTTGTCGCACTCTCCGCATTTTAACGTGGGATAGGGGGTGAGAAGTTAAGAAACTTAGTTTCTTGCGTGGTGTGGAGTGGAACTCCACGAAAACTGAACTCGAAAAAGCAAACGTTAGTTTGCGCCTATTATTGCCGAAAGGCAATCCATGGACGAAGTCCAAAAAGTGAGCGTAATAGCAAAAATAAGCATACCATGTATGCGTTGAATGAAAATATTCAGCATTACAAAGTAAATTAGATTTTCCATATTATAATTTCGCAACAGGGGAGTATCCTTGTTGCGTTTTTTTATCAAGTGTGTTATAATATTTTTGAAAAACACACAAAGAAGAAAAACATGAAATATTTATTTTTTGACATTGAATGTTCGGTGGTTTCTAAAAACGCTGCAAAAATTTGCGCGTTTGGGTATTGCCTCACCGATGAAAAATTTCGTATTTTAGAAAAGGAAGATATTCTAATCAATCCGCAGGGCGGCTTTCATCTCACAGACAGAAAGGGTACGCAGGGTTTAGTTTTGCCCTATAAATATGAGGATTTTAAGAAATATCCCACTTTTTGTGAGAAAAAGGACAAGATTTATTCCTTATTGCAGGACGAGGACACCCTTGTTGTCGGCCATGCAACCATGAATGACGTCAAATATCTCAATTTAGAAAGCAAGCGTTTTTCTTTGCCCTCCTTTGATTTCTCTTTCGCCGATACGCAGTTTTTGTATATGAATCGCATTCAGGAATTTTCCCGTCAGTTCGGTTTGGGCGTGATAGCGGAAGAATTAAAGGTGGATTTTGTGGCGCACCGCGCTGTGGATGACGCTTTTGCGACTATGAAAATAGCCGAAGCTTTGTGTAAAGCCGAAGGGGAAGACGTTACGTTGCCCCAATTCATTGAAAAATACCAAATCACACTCGGGCGCATTTCCGATTACGAAATCACGCAATCGACCAGCGTGGCGTTCGCGGCTTATAAACAAGAAATCGAACGCAAAAAGGAAATGCGTGAAAAATTAAAAGCAGAATTTCACGTCTTTGCTGACCGTGAAAAACGCAAGCGCGCAAAAGAGGGTCTATTAAAGAATCAATCGGTGTGTTTTTCGCACCCGTTGGAGATAGAATTGCCCTTATCCAAACGCTTGTTACAAGCCGCGTTTGCGCAAGCGGCACGCCTCACCTATCGTGCAGAAGAATGTGATATTTACGTGTGCTTTGAGGGGGAGAGTGGTCCGCGATTGAAATCGGTGGAAAACGGCGGCGCAAAAATATTAACGACCTCTGAATTTGAAACCTATTTAGGAATAGGGGAATAATATGTATCCATTACCTGAACAATTTATTAAAAACATGAAAAAACAGCTTCCCGAAAACGAATGGGAGGCGTTTTTTGGCGTGTATGCGAAAAAGCCCTTTAAAGGGGTGCGCTTGAACCCGTTGAAAGGGGGCAGGGTTGCGTTGAAAGAGAAATTGGACTTCTTGGACGCATCCGTGCCTTGGGAAGAAAACGGCTATTATACGTCGGAAGAAAAGGTGGGGGCGTCGCCCTATCATACCGCAGGACTTTTCTATTCGCAGGAGCCGTCTGCAATGTGCGCCGCGCCGCTTTTAGACGTGCAAGCAGGGGAGCGAGTGCTTGACCTTTGTTCTGCACCAGGCGGAAAAGGTACGCAGCTTGCTTGTATGATGGAAGGGAAAGGCATTATTATGCTGAATGAACCCATTTTATCGCGTGCTAAAATTCTTTCGCAAAACGTCGAGCGCATGGGCATTAAAAATGCCGTGGTGACGAGTGAACTTCCTGAAAATTTATCCGTCAAATTTGCTGGATATTTTGATAAAATTCTTGTAGATGCGCCTTGTTCGGGAGAAGGTATGTTTCGAAAAAATGCCGAAGAAGCACTTGGGGAATGGAGTGAAGAAAACGTAGCCATGTGCGCGGAAAGGCAGGCGCATATTTTAAAAGAGGCGACAAAAATGTTGCGTGTGGGCGGTAGGCTCGTGTACTCCACTTGCACGTTCGCTTTTGCCGAAGACGAGGGGCAGGTATGCGACTATTTGAAAAATCAACCGCAAATGCGTCTTATTAAGCAGGAAAAATTATATCCGCATAAAGTGGACGGAGAGGGACATTTCGCGGCTCTATTTGAAAAGGTTTCTGCGGACGCCGAATGGGAATCGCGCATAAAGGACATGAAAGCGTGGTGTAGCAAGGATGCGGAAAAAGTCTATCGTGATTTTGAAAAGGTATTCTTTAAAGAAAAGCAAGCGAAATATATCCACGAAGCGAGCGGCATTTTATACGCCTTGCCTGAGGGAGTATTTGATTGGAAAGGAGTGCAGGTGCTTCGCGTGGGCATTCGATTGGGGGAAGTGAAAAACGGCAGATTCGAACCCTCACATTCCCTTGCTATGTGTGCGAAAAAGGAAGAATGTAACAACGTGTTAGATTTGGATTTGGACGATGTACGGCTGGATAAGTATTTCCGTGGTGAAACGATGGAAGGGGATTTAAAAAACGGCTGGTGTTTGGTGTGTGTGGACGGTTATCCCATCGGTCTTGGTAAAGCGGTGAACGGCACGGTGAAGAATCATCTGCCGAAAGGTTTAAGGAAATAACAACAAAATAATGCAACAAAAAAGAAGCTCTCGTAAAAGAGCTTCTTTCTTTTATTTAAACCAAGTATCAAGAATGAAATCTATACATTATTTCGATTTCTTTTCTTTTTTCGTTTTTGCAGGAGCGACATAACCGTTCTTTTTGCGAACAGATGCAAGCACCTTACGAACAACTACTGCCACGATTGCAACGAGGAGAGCTGCTGCAACAGCGATGGAGCTTGCCAACAACCAAGGATTCATTTCCGATTCATGGTCGTGATCGTGATCATCTTCCGTAGGTGTATCGTCTTCTTCCGCATCAGGTGTTACGGTAACTTCAGACAAAGCATAGTTTGCATACATTTCATAAACGTTTTCGTTTACATATTCAAGGTATGCAACGCCAGAAGCCTGCGAAGAGGGAACGTAGCTTTCATAAGCATAGCCAACTTTGTTGTCGTCAACGAGTTCGTTGTAGCGGAGATACTTCGCGTTATCGAAGAAGGAGAATACGCTTTCGAAATAGTTTTCTTCGCTAACGTCTTCTTTTCTTTCGTCGATGAGCGCATTGAAAGACGTTTCATCAAGAGATGCAGGGGCGTAGGAATCGAAGAATACATACGAACCAGCTTTGTTAACTTGTTCGCCGTCTCTCGAACCGCTCCATACTTCCAAACGGTAGCTCTTAGCGGTGTCGCCCGTGTGCACGTAGAAGGATACGGTTGCCCATTCGCCGTTCGTGTCGGTCACTTCGAAGCGAAGGTCTTTCTTGTCTTCTGCTGCATAGCGGGGAGCAAGGCTCGTCGTGTTGAAATCGAATACTTCCGTTGTGAAAGTGTTTTCTGCGTAGTATTTGCCGTCTTTTGCGTAGAATGCAATGCCGTCTTTACCAACGCCGTTCCAGATGTCGTTATAATTATAGGTTACGCCACCTTCCGCAACGATTTTGTTGCCGTTGCTATCTTCTTCATAGTTAGCAAGGTTTGCAAAGTATTTGTTTGCGTCAACGTCTTTCGCGCCTTCCCAAGCCGTGTTTACTTTATAAAGACCGTTCGATTGCAATTTGAACGCTACGTCTTTCTTTGCATTGAAATGTTCATCGGTGGGGTCTTTTGCGCAAACGTTGCCGTCGTCGTCATACCAGTAAATTACGTTGCTGCCGATGGAAAGATTGGTCTGATGCGAATCGTCGTTCATATCGATGAGATAGATATTTGCCTTTGCATCTGCGCTTACCTTCACACGCAAGGAAATCGTCTTATAAGTGTTTGCTGCGATAGAGGTGATCTTACCAAAGTAGCCGAAGGAATTTTCCTGATCTTTTTCGTTATAGATAACGAGGGGTTGAGTAGCCGTACCGAATACGTCTTTCCAAGATTCGCCGCCGAGCTTGGTGAGGAGATCTTTATAATTTTCTTCGTATTCTTTGTTCAACAAACCTGCATTTGCGTTCTTGTTTGTCGTGGTGTCACTGTACTTATCGGAAATATTCGCGTTGTTGTTGTAAACACCTTTATAGTTCTTAGGAGCTGCGAAGCCCGTTTCAATTGCATCAGCGTGTACGCCTGCGGTGGAATCGAAACCGCTATCGCCCGTCGTAACGGTGTTATCCGTAAGAGAAACGACTTTGGAATACGTGCCGTTTACTGCGCCTTCAAATTCGATTTCGCTCATTTTATAAGTTTCGAATTTGGAGAATGCTGCAAAACCTGCATAATATTCCGCTTTCGTCGTACCTACTACCGTAGTAGGACCGTAGTTGAAGGAAAGGGAAACCTTTCTATCTGCGTCCGTCGTGTTTTCCACGAAGAACAAGCACTGCTGCCAATCTTCATAGAAATCTTCCTTTTCGCCGATTTCTACGGAAGCAATCGTTGTCGTATCGATAGAGGAGATAGACGTCTTGTTGTTGCCGTCAATCAAGGTGATGCCTGCGCCCGTGAAGCCGTTCATATCCGACGTCTTAACGTAGCAGGAGATTGCAAGGTAGCTATTTGCTTTCACTTCAAATTCCTTGCTGGAGTTTGCCGTGTAAGCCGCGCCGTCTGCACTCAAGAGCATCAAAAGCTTTTCGCCGTTAAGGAATTCAACGTCCTTGAAGTATTTTTCGTAAGCTTTCTGCAAATATATATTGTCGGAGTCGTTCAAAGCAGCCGCGTTTTCGAATACTTTCGTTACGTCGTTTGCGGTGCTAAAGCCAAGACCGTTGTAAACTTCTGCGCCTTCTACGCCCATAGCCGCCGTGTAAACCTTCTTGTTAGAGGTTTCCGTCGTAGGCTTTGCGGTAATCGTGTTTTCTTCGGAAGCAGCGAGGAAGTCTTCCGTTACGAAAGCGCTATAGTAGTCCATAGCAAATTTCGTGTCGCTGGAAACGTAGGTGTTTACGATTTTATCTTTCTTATCCGTACCGAAGTTGATGGTCACAAGATCTTTCGCTCTCGTGTCGAAATCTTCGTTCGTGATAACGTTGCATTGGATATCGTCGAAGAATGCGTAACCGTTTACGTATTCAAGCTTGTCCGTCTTGCCGCCTTGGCCAAGACCGAGCACAATGTTGAACGTTGTGTCGGCATAAGCAGCGCCTCTCAAATAGAAAGAGTACTGCACCCAACCGTTGTTTTCCGTTACGCCTGCCGTGTTGATGTTCTTCACTTCAAGCGCGTCCATTGATTTGCCGCCAACGGAGTGGGAAATGCTGATGTAAGCACCCTTTTGAACAACGTCTTGCGCTTCACCGGATGTGTTGGAAGATTTTAAATCGCTCGTCTTAACCCAAACGGAAAATTCAACGGACGTGCCGGATTTTACCGTAACGGTGGAAGAGGAGGTGTACTTCTGTGCCGTACCGATGATGTTATAAGAAGACGTGGAATCGGGAGCCGGATATTCGTTGTGAATCATGAGGACGTTGGTGTTTTCAGCGTCGCCGTCATGTGTCCCAGGATTTTCGCAGGTGGGCAAATCTTCGTTGTCAATATTGAACGATTCGTAGAAACTGAGTTCTTTGGAAATCGTCTTATCCTTATTTGCCTTTTTCCATGCTGCGTAGTAATCGAGTTTGTCTTTTACAGTGAGGTTTTTCCACTGTTTTTCCGCTTCCGCTTTATTATCCACCAATTTGGAAACGTCTACGTTCGACGTGGTCATCTGTTTCCAGCTTTCTTCGCTTGTGTCGATGATACCGCTTGCCGACGTAGAGGTGCTTGCGCTCCCCGTCGAAGAGGAACCTACCGAACGGGACCAACCCGTAGCACTGGTGCCGATAACGTTTTTACCATCGTTGGTGTTGAACGTTTCGAAACCGCCGTTCAATACCAAGGATTCGTCCTTTTCCGTACTCGTAGAAGAGGACGAGGAAGAGGAAGAAGAGGAATCGGCTTGATCTTCCTTACAAGCGGTAAGCGCTGTGAAGGAGGAGAACATCATCACCGATAAGCAGAGAGCAAGAAGTTGTTTCTTGCGATTTTTGATACTTGTTTTCATGTAACCACCTTTTGGTTTTTGTTTTGTCTTTTTACTCGTAATTGCCCAAAAAGACGCTTTTCGAGCTTTCACGATATTCACTATATTATTTTAATACAAAATCGCTTTGTTGGCAAGCGTTTATACCGCAAAATACGAGAAAAAGTTTTATAAAATTCAAAATTTTATCCATATTATATTGTAGAAAGAGGTTTTTTTCTCCTTTTTTAGTAAAATCGGGAAAACAAAACGAAAAAATAGGGGGTAGGGCATGGATAAAAATAAGCAGAATTTGCGAAAGGCGGTGTGTGGCGTGGCGGTGGGGGCGGCGAACAGTTTGTTTGGCGGCGGGGGCGGCATGATTGCTGTGCCAATGCTGGCAAAGACGGGTATGACGCAAAAAAAAGCGCACGCTACGGCAATTTTATTAATTTTGCCCATTTCTTTCGTGTCTTTTCTTTTTTATGCCTTTCGTGGCTTGTACGATTTTTCCGTCATGATTCCAACGGCGGTGGGGGTGAGCTTCGGTGGCATAATCGGGGCGAAAATGTTAGGAAAATTGCCTGTAAAAACGGTCAATCTCATCTTTGCCTTTTTACAGGCAGCGGCGGGTGTTTTTTTGTTTTTTTCTTAAAAATGAGCATACCGTGTACGCGTTGAATTAAAATTTTCATTATTTATTATTGCGGAGAAGACCGTTATTTTGTTGTTCCGATTAATATAAAAGAGGGTTGCCGTAAGGCGTTTGGTTTCGTAATGGAAAGATAGAAAACATGGTCCAGCGGTGCGCTAGGGGGAGGTAGATATGTCGTTTTACGTGTATTTAATTTTAGGTTTTTTAGGCGGAATTCCCGCTGGTATGGGCATGGGAGGGGGGACGGTGACGATTCCTCTTTTGGTGCTGCTTGGCGGTGTGGAGCAAAAAATAGCCCAAAGCGCCAATCTATTCGCTTTTTTGCCGATGAGCGTCGGCGCGTTAAAAACGCACGCGCAAAACGGACTTTTAGAAACGGACGGGATTTGGTGGACGATTGTGCCTGCGTTGGCTTTGTCTGCGCTTGGTGCAACGATTGCAGGCGTTTTGCCCTCGGAAGTGTTGCGTAAATCTTTCGGTGTGTTTTTGATAGGACTTTCGTTTGTGGGTTTTTATCAATCGATGCAAGCGAGAACGCAAGAATAAATCATTGACAAAAGCTGACTTTTATGGTAAAATTTTCCCGAAAATAACGACGTGAAGAACGGAAAGGAAGAGTATATGCGGAAATATAAATATTTACTTTTTGATTTGGACGGCACTTTAATCTATTCCCATATGGGGATATGGAATTGTTTTCGATATGCTATGCAAGAAATGGGCTATCCCGAACCGCAAGAAGAAGATTTAAAAAAATGTATCGGTCCTTCGCTGGAATATTCTTTCGCCACATTTTTCGGCATGGACGAGGCGTCGGCAAAGAAAGCAACGGCAAAATATCGCGAACAGTATAAAGTGACTGGCGTTTGGGAAAACGAACCCATCGAGGGGGCTTTGGAAGCTTTAAAAAGCTTAAAAGAAGCAGGATACATCATGGCTTTGGCGACGTCAAAACCGCTTGTATTTGCAGAAAAAATTTCCGCACGTTGGGGGTTTGCTCCTTATCTGGCGGCGGAAATCGGATGCGGAATAGACGGTAGCTTGCCGACAAAAGCGGACGTGGTGCGCGAAGCGATGAAACAGCTTAATGCGAAAGCGGAAGAGTGCCTTATGGTGGGGGATAGATTTTACGATGTGGAGGGCGCGAGGGCGTGCGGCGTGGATTGTGCCATGCTACGCGTAGGATATGCCCCCGAAGAGGAATACGAGGCTTGTAACCCAGCGTACGTATTTAAAAATTTTGAAGAGTTGGTAAACTTTTTGGTAAAATGTGAATAAATTTCAAAAAAAATGAAATAATGAATGCGGAGGAAAAATTTTCTTCGCGTTTTTTTGTTTGAAATCATTCATTTTTTACATAGTAAAAAGTTTTACATTGTCAATTCGTACAAAAAAAAGGGCGCAAAATATCGAAAATGAAAAAAAGTTAAAAAAACACAAAAAATTTTCAAAAAGGGTATTTACAAATTGGTGTTTATGTGGTAAACTATGGGAAAAATTTAACATGGGGAGAACGAGGCAATTTGACAAAGAAAGAAATTAATTGTCGATATTGAAGTTCTCCATATTAGTTAGTCTAAGAGGGAAAAGTGAAATACACAGAGCTGCAAAGGTTTTGCAGAACATAAAAGAGGTAAAAGAAAGTGGAAAAAATAGGCATCATTGATTTGGGTTCGAATACAGCGCGACTTGTCATTGTGGATATGTTCACGGATGGACATTATATGGTCGTGGATGAGTTGAAAGAAAGTGTTCGCCTTGGTCAAGACATGGATAGAGACGGGTTTTTGAAACCCCAAAGAATTGCGGAAACGATTAAGACGTTGAAAATGTTTAAACGCCTTTGCGACGCAAGAGGTGTGGAGCGTATTATTGCGGTTGGTACGGCGGCGGTGCGTCGTGCGAAAAACCAACGCTCTTTCTTAGATGAAATTCAGGTGAGCTGTAATATCACCATTCGCGTACTTTCGGAAGAGGAAGAAGCGTTCCTTGTTTATCGCGGCGTTATCAATTCGATGGATATTCCCAAAGGGCTTATCTTGGAGATTGGCGGCGGTAGCACGAAAATTATTTATTATAATAGAAGAAATGTACTTAATTATGCGTCCTTGCCTTTTGGCGCAGTGACGCTCACCGATTTGTTTGCAAACGACGCGTCACCTGAAGACGCAGCAAAACACATCGAGGAATTTTTCACGGAACATTTGAAGAAATTGCCTTGGCTTAGCGAAATTGACCCCGAAACGCAGATGATTGGCGTTGGCGGTTCTTTCCGTAACTTGTTCAAAATCAGCAAGTTGATTTGTAAATATCCCTTGGATATGGCGCATAATTACAAGCTTGCTGTGGAAGATTTTGAGAGTACGTATAACATGCTCAAAGCGTTGGACGTTGAGAAACGCAAGAAGATTAAAGGTCTTTCTCCTGCACGCGCGGATATCATGCCTGCGGCGATGGCAATTATTAAATCTTTCGTGTCCTACATGAACATCGAAACGTTTACCATTAGTGGCAGTGGTTTGCGCGAGGGGTTGATGGTGAATCAGGCATTGCCGATCACGGTAGAAAAACCCATCTCCGACGTGCTTACCTATTCGTTGGACCGTCTTATTAAATATTACGGCTGCGATTCTAAGCATATTGAACACGTTTTGTCCCTTTCGGTGCAGCTTTTCAAACAGCTTCGTGTGTTGCATAAGTTCTCTCGTCAATATCTCAAAGTGTTGAAGATTGCGGCGAGCTTGCACGACTGCGGTGAACGCGTGAAGTATTACGGTCATGCAAAGCATAGCTGGTATATGATTTTAAATTCGAATATCAGCGGTGCGACGCATAGAGAAATCGTGCTCGCGGCGTTTGTGGCAGGCTGTCACAACCATGAAGAAGTGCCTTTGAACGAATGGCAGAAATATAAAGATATCGTTTTGGAAGAAGACCTTGACGCTGTGAAGAAATTGGGCGTTCTTCTTCGTATAGCCGAAAGTCTTGACAGAACGCATTGTGGCATGGTAACAGGCTTGAATTGCGACGTTTTGGGTGATTCGGTGATTATGAAAACGGTGGTAGCAGGCGACGCGGCGTTGGAAATTCGCGACGCGGAAGCGGCAAACCCCGAATTCAAACGTGCATTCAAGAAAAATCTCGAAATTTTATAATGTAGCAGGAAAGCCGCTCGTTCTTCTCGGTTAAAAAGGAGAGAGCGGCTTCTTTTTTTCGTAGCCTTTTTCGTGGTATTTTTTGGTAGAGAAAGCGGTTTTTATATGGAGTGGATTTTAGCAAGCGCGTCTCCGCGGCGCAAAGAACTTTTGTCGGAGCTTTTACAATCCTTTGAAATTCTGCCCTCGAAAGGGGAGGAATGTATCGAAGGCAATCCCACGCCTGAGGAACTGGTGAAAAAGTTGGCTTTGCAAAAAGCAACGGAAGTGGCGGCGTATCCGCAAGCGGCAGGGAAAGCGGTGATTGGTTCGGATACGGTGGTCGCGTTGGATGGCGAAATCCTTGGTAAACCGAAAAATGCGGCACATGCAAAAGAAATGTTAAAAGGGTTGTCGGACAGAAGCCATGAGGTGTATACGGGCGTTTGTATAATTTTTCCGACGGAAAATGGCGCGGAAACGTTGGTGGACGCGGCGTGTACAAAGGTGCATTTTTTGCCTTTGACCGACAAACAGATAGAAACTTACGTAGCGACGGGCTCGCCTATGGATAAAGCGGGTGCTTACGGCATACAGGACGGCGGTTTGGTGGAACGGATTGAAGGCAGTTTTTCCAACGTGGTGGGTTTGCCGTTAGAGCTTTGTCAAGAGATGATTAAGAAAGTGGAAGCGGCGAGAAGAAAGTAACGTTAAGACGGAAGATACACAAAGCGTATAAAGCGGACGTTTTTAAAAAATGACGGCACCATGTACGCGTTGAAAACAAAGAAAAGAGGTACGGATATGATAAAAATTGCGATCGATTTAGGCTCGACAATGACAAAAATCTACCGCGCGGACACCAATAATGGTATTGTTTTGGCGGAACCCTCTTGCGTGGCTATTGCTGGCGAGGGTGAAGAGGAAACAGTGAAAGCGGTAGGGAAAGAGGCGAAAAATCTGATTGGAAAAACAGCGGAATTTACCAATATCCTTTATCCGATTTTTGAGGGCGAGATTGTCGATATGCGTCTTGCCGTGATTATGCTGAAAGAATTTTTATCCCGTATTGATTTGCACAGCGGCAACTTATTCCGTCGCGTGCAAGCCTTGATTAGCGTTCCTTGCGGAATTTCTGATGCTTCCCTTGCAAGATATAGAACGTTGGCGGAAGAATGCGGATTGCATAAGGTCTGGTTTGTAGAACAGCCCTATTTGTCGGCGCTTGGCGTAGGCGCGGTGATGAGCGACCCCGTATTTTGTTTGGATATTGGCGGCGGCGTGGCGAATGCCGCGGTGGTTTCCCCCGAGGGGATTATTGCCGGGCTTTCCATGAATATCGGCGGCAATAACATGGACGACAATATTATTAATAAAGTGTCGGAATTGCATAAACTGCTCATCGGTTCGCTTTCGGCGGAGCGTATTAAGAATGAAATTGGCACACTTGCGCCTGTGGCAAGAGGTTCGGTGGTGGCAGAGGGGCGTTCGACGGAAACGCTGCAACCGGCCGCTGTGCCCGTGCAGGCTGGCGACGTATCCGAGTGCATACGCGTATATATAAAGAAGATAGTGGAATATGCTTCCACGGTGCTTTGGAATTTACCTGCGGAAGTGGCGGCGACGGTTAACCGCGGCGGCATTTACCTCTCCGGCGGCATTATGAAAATTCCTTACGTACCGCAGTATATCGCAACGCAGTTGGGTATGCGTTATCGCGTGTATGAAGAACCGCAATTTGCGACGGTGCTTGGCGGCGGCGTGTTGCTTCAGGACAGAGAATTGCTGAACCGTTTTGCAAAGAAAAACTAACAAAATTTTATAAAAATATCAAGACGAAGAGGCTTTTTTAAGCAAAATCTTCGTCTTTTTTCTTTGATTTAAAAAAATTTATAAGGCGGATTCCCTTTAAAATAAAGGCTTTGCGATATGTTGCTAAAAAAAATTTATAAAATTTGCAAAAAAATTTTAAAAAACCCCTTGACAAACGAAAAATATCTGCTATAATAAAGGTACAAAAGAAAGAAACGAACAAAAAATGTTCAAATCTTTCACTTTTAGAAATGGAGAAAAACCAATGCACAAATAAAAGGGTCGGCAGGGGTCGACAAAAGAGCAGCAGGGATGCAGCAAAACAAAAAAAATGGAAAGGAGGGTACTAAAAGCGATGATTCCTTCCCACAGTGAGGCGAAAGTTTTATAAAATAAAACGAAAAGCCTTAAAAAGAGAAATGTAGGTGGTCGATTGCGAATCCGTGAACAAGACAAATGGAGAGTTGACGAATTCTCGGTAGGTACTTGGCGAGCCGTAGGGCAGGAGTAGAATCGATTGGCACGAACGCTGAAAAGATTTGACGAAATGTAAGCAGGTGATCGGAAGGAGCTGTGAAACAGCGAGGAAAAGAAAAAGGAGGTACACGAATATGACCTGTGTAACTTCGAGAAATAACACCGAAAGGAAGGGAGAAACTCCAACGTACACGTAATCCCTACCGACGGAAGGTCGGAAGGAATTATGAGAAAAGGAGGTATGAATCGAGATGATTTGGACCTATCGTACGGAGAATATGAAAGCTATTAAAAAAGGTATAAAGGGGTAAACGCCAATGAACTATCAAATAGAGGACGTTAAATAAAAAAGTAACCTGAGATTTTGCGGGAAGCCGAACCGCCTGCGACGTATGATCGCGACAAACAGGTGAAAAATAAGACAAGGAACGTCTTAAAACTGAATATGAATATAACGCCCTTGTAGGAATACAAGGGCTTTTATGATGTTTTTTGATGAGTATGATAGAAAAAAGTGAGAAAATATTTTTTGAAAAGGTATTGACAAAATATGTAAGGAGTGTTATAATTCTCTTATCTAAAATTTGGAGGAAATATATTATGAAGAAATTTTTAGCTGCAATTTTTGCTTTTGTTATGTGCCTTGCTTTGGTTGCTTGTGTTCCTGCTGATTTGGATAAAGCAGAAGACAAGATGGAAGAAGCTGGCTACAAGGTTACGGTTATGAGCGGTGACGCTGCAGAGTTATTGTATGGCGAAGAAGTGGTTGGTTTGATTACGGCTACGAAGGCAGAGGGTAGCGGCATTTTAAACACGAAGACGTATACCGTTAACGCAGTTCTTTTTGAAAGTAGCAAAGCTGCAAAAGATTATGCTGAAGACAAAGATGACGTTGAAGTTAGCGGCAAGTGGGCTATCAGCGGCGACGAAGAAGCTATAAAAGCATTCAAAAAATAATTGATAAAACGAAGAAATCGGGCGAGAATAACTCGTCCGATTTTTCATATAAATAGAAAAATGCAAGGGGCAGGTATGCGTTCAACGCATACCTGCCCCCATGTTTTAATAAAATTTATTTCATTCAACCAAGCCTCTATCCAAGCGATCAAGAAGGATGGAAAGTCTGGGTGCAGGCTCAGCCTGCTTAGAAGTTGATTTTTTCTTCGATATACTTGATTGCCTCGTCCACGGAAAGACGGATTTGTTCCATCGTGTCACGGTCACGAACAGTAATCGTGTCGTTTTCCAACGTGTCGAAGTCGATGGTTACGCAGAAAGGCGTACCGATTTCGTCCTGACGGCGATAACGTTTCCCGATCGAACCCGTAACGTCGTACGTCGTGGGGAATTTCTTCATCATCTTCGCATAAATTTCGTCTGCCTTTTCGGAAAGGTTTTTCTGTAAAGGCAATACAGCGCATTTATAGGGTGCGAGGAAAGGATGCAATCTCAAAACGGTGCGCACGTCGTTCTTTTCCGCATCCACCACTTCTTCGTCGTAAGCATCCGTAAGGAAAGCGAGCACAACACGGTCAGCACCCAAAGAGGGTTCGACAACGTAGGGTACGTATCTTTCATTGGTGACGGGGTCGAGATAGGTGATGGGTTTACCGCATTCTTTTGCGTGTTGCGATAAATCGTAATCCGTTCTGTCAGCAATGCCCCAAAGTTCACCCCAACCGAATGCGAATTTATATTCAAAGTCGGTGGTTGCCTTGGAATAGAAGCAAAGTTCTTCGGGAGAATGATCGCGAAGGTGGAGATTTTCTTCCTTCATGCCGAGGGAAAGAAGCCAATTCTTGCAATAGTCTTTCCAGTAAGCAAACCATTCCAAATCAGTGCCGGGTTTGCAGAAAAATTCAAGTTCCATTTGTTCAAATTCACGAGTACGGAACGTGAAGTTGCCCGGCGTAATTTCATTACGGAACGACTTACCGATTTGACCGATACCGAAAGGCACGCGCATACGCGTAGAACGCTGTACGTTTTCGAAGTTTACGAAAATACCCTGCGCTGTTTCAGGACGGAGGTAAACGGTGTTTGCGCTATCTTCCGTAACACCTTGGAAGGTTTTGAACATCAAATTGAATTTACGAATAGAGGTGAAATCGGAATTACCGCAAACAGGGCAAACGATTTTGTGTTCGTTAATAAACGCTTCGAGTGCGTCGTTATCCATCGCTTCCACTTTCACGTCCATGCCTTTTTTGGCAACGTAATTTTCCACGAGATTATCCGCGCGGTGACGTGCTTTACAGCTCTTACAATCCATCAAAGGGTCGGAGAAACCGCCAAGGTGACCAGAAGCCTGCCAAGTACGCGTATTCATCAAAATAGCGCAGTCCACACCCGTGTTGTAGGGATTTTCCTGTATAAATTTCTTCCACCAAGCTTTTTTAACGTTGTTCTTGAGTTCCACACCCAAAGGGCCGTAATCCCAAGTGTTTGCAAGACCGCCGTAAATTTCACTGCCGGGGAAAATGAAACCTCTGTTTTTGCAAAGGGAAACGAGTTTTTCCATCGTTACCGCTCTCTTTTCTGCCATAACCAATATTCTCCTTTTATGTACTTTTAAGCAAATTTTAAGTAAAAGTTTTCCCGAACGTTCTTCTATTTGTTCGAAGATATAAATTTTCACTGATAATTATACGACATTTTGCGCGGTCAAGTCAAATGTTTTTAATATATTTTTTGCCTTTTGGCAAAAGGAAAGGAGCTGGAAAAAATTTTTTTGAAAAATTTAAAAAAAATCCTAAAAAATACGCGGAGAATTATTCCTTTTTTTGAAATTATATGCTATAATGTTATGAGAGAAAATATATAATGTGAGGATTTTATGCTTTCTGATATCGAAATCGCCGAAAGAGCAGAACTTATTGACATACGCGAAGTGGCAAAAAAATTAAATTTGACTGAACAGGAATTGGAACTTTACGGTAAATACAAAGCGAAAATTTCTTTGCCGAAGGAAGCGAAGAGAAATGCTAAACTTATTTTGGTGACGGCAATCAATCCCACGGCCTCGGGTGAAGGAAAAACGACGGTGTCGATTGGGCTTGCAGACGGTTTGTCGAAGATTGGAAAGAGTGCGTGTCTTGCCTTGCGTGAACCCTCGCTTGGGCCTGTGTTTGGTATCAAAGGCGGCGCGGCAGGCGGCGGTTATGCACAAGTGGTGCCCATGGCGGATATAAATTTGCATTTTACGGGCGATTTACATGCGATTACGGCGGCGAATAATTTGCTTTGTGCTTTGATGGACAACCATATTTTCCGCGGTAATGAATTAAAAATTGATACGAATAATATCTATTTCCATCGTTGTATGGATATGAACGAACGCCAGCTCATCAATATCACAATCGGCGGTAAAGGCAGAGGCGTGGAAAGAGAGGACCATTTCGATATCACGGCGGCAAGCGAAATAATGGCTGTGCTGTGTTTGGCTACTGATATCGACGATTTGAAAAAACGCCTTGGCAACATCATTGTGGGCTTGAACGTGGACGGCGACTACGTGCGCGCAAAAGATATCCCTGGTGCGGTGGGTTCGATGGCAGTGCTTTTGAAAGAGGCAATGAAGCCCAATCTTGTTCAGACCCTCGAACATACGCCTGCGATTATCCACGGCGGACCTTTTGCCAACATCGCGCACGGCTGCAACAGCGTGCAAGCGACGTATGCGGCGATGAGCCTTGCTGATTATGCCGTTACGGAAGCGGGGTTTGGTGCAGACCTTGGCGCAGAGAAATTCCTCGATACGAAATGCCGTGCGGCGGGTATTGAACCCGATTGCGTTGTCATCGTAGCGACGGTGAAAGCATTGAAATTACACGGTGGGGCGGACAAAACGACGTTGTCGGAAGAGAACCTCGGCGCACTTGAAAAGGGTATGCCCAACCTTTTGAAGCATATTGAAAACATTAAAAACGTATATAAGAAACCCGTTGTTGTTGCGATGAACAGATTTTTCACGGACACGCAAGCGGAGACCGATTTGGTTATCAAGACGGTGCGCGAAGCTGGGTCTGTAGCGGTGTTCACGGACGTGTTCTTAAAGGGCGGCGACGGCGGCAAGGAACTTGCGGAAGAAGTAGTAAAGGCTTGCGAAATCCCGTCTAAATTGTGCCATCCTTATGAGTTGGACGAAGGGGTTTGCGAGAAGATAGAGAACGTGGCGAAGAAGATTTACGGCGCAGACGGCGTGGATTTTTCAGAAGAAGCTTTGGAAAAAATCAAGACGATTGAAGAAAAGGGCTGTGGAAATTTGCCCGTAATTATTGCAAAAACGCAGTATTCGTTATCGGACAATGCAGAACTCTTAGGCAGACCTGAAGGTTTCCGCATCACGGTGCGTGACATCGTATTAAAAGGCGGTGCGGGTTTTATCGTGGCGATTGCAGGCAAAATTATGTTGATGCCCGGGCTTGGCGCACACCCTACTGCGGAGAAGATTGATTTGCTTTCCGACGGCACGATTGTCGGACTTTCCTAAGCAGTGAATTGCAACGCAAGCGTTGCGTGAATTGAAAACCTATGGTTTTCGTGAATTGCATTCTGCGAATGCGTGAATTGCAATGCAAGCATTGCGTTGAGGGAATATTAAAATGGCGGAAGAGAAACTAATAGACCTATCTAAAAGTTTTGCAATACATATCGTGAATATTTGCAAAGAGATAAGAGAAAATCGTAATGAGAAAGTTTTGGTTAATCAATTATTACGTAGTGGCACAAGTATCGGTGCAAATATCCACGAAGCAAATTATGCAAGTAGCCGTGCCGATTTTGTTAATAAATTACAAATAGCCTTAAAAGAATGTTTCGAAACGGAGTACTGGTTGGATATTCTTCAAAAAACAGAGTATTTGGAGTTGATAGAATATCAACGATTATATGAGGATTGTAGCAAAATTAGGAAAAAGTTAAGTGCGTCTATTACGACGGCAAAGCAAAAATTATAAAATTTAGCCACAACGAATTGATGGCAAAGCCAACAATTCAATTCACTGAGCGTAAGCGAAAATTCACGCCAACGAAAGTTGGCAATTCACGAAAGGCAAAGCCTTTCAATTCACAAAGATATATAAAAAGTGAGTGTAGTATGAATACAATAGAAGCAACAAATTTTATTGAACAAATCATAAACGAGGATATCGAAAACGGGAAAATCCAAGCCGTGCAGACCCGTTTCCCCCCCGAACCGAATGGTTATCTGCACATCGGGCACGTAAAGAGTATGCTCGTCAATTTCGGTACGGCGAAAAAATACAACGGTAAATGCAATCTTTTCTTCGATGACACAAACCCGTCTAAAGAAAAGACGGAATTTGTAGATGCTATTCGTAAAGATATTTCTTGGATTGGTTACGATTGGGCAAAGGAAGTGTATGCTTCCGATTTCTTCGACACCATCTATGAATATGCTGAAAAATTAATTATGGACGGCAAAGCATTCGTTTGCGATCTTTCTCCTGAAGAGATTTCCGCAACGCGCGGCAGCTTGACGGAAGGGGGCAAGGAAAGCCCTTACAGAAACCGCAGTGTAGAGGAAAATTTACAGCTTTTCCGTGAAATGAAAGAGGGAAAATATCCCGATGGCAGCAGATGTTTGCGTGCAAAAATAGATATGGCTTCGCCCAACATGAACATGCGCGACCCCGTTATCTACCGTATT
>SVHQ01000097.1 GCA_015055785.1 Clostridiales bacterium
ACGGAGTCTGTTGATTATTATTTGATGCAGTCGCAGGGTAAATTTGCCGATATTTCCGACGTGGTTACGGCTGACCTTGGCTCGTACGGCGAAAGCGGTAAAACGATAGAAGGCAAAATGGATACAGCCATGAGCAGTTTCTTAAAAGCAAAGGACGGAAAATACTATGGCATTCCTTTCTACGATGGTTTCTACGGCTTTATCTATGATGTAGATATGTTTGAAGGGAAGGGTTGGTTCTTCGACGAAGACGGCAACTTTACAAAGACAAACAAATCGACGGGGATTGACGGCAAGGCGGGTACGTATGACGACGGTCTGCCCAAGACGTATGCGCAGTTTAGTCAATTGGTGACAAAAATTCGTAACGATACAGACGGTATTACGCCTTTCGTATATGGTGGTTCGGATAACGAAGGTTACTTCATCGAAGCACTTGCTAACTATTGGTCCAACTACGAAGGCAAAGAAAATATGCAGCGCAACTGGTCCTTTGAAGGGGAAACGGATTTAATTACGGGTTGGGATGGCGATACGCCTATCATTGAAAAGAAAGCAATCAGTGCGGAAAACCGTTTCGAGCTGCAAAATCAGCCTGGCAAATATTATGCTTTGAAATTTATGAGAGAGGTGGTTACTGCGAACGGTCAAAACTATACGGACGCTTCTAACTTCAAGGCGGCGCAGGCAAAATTTATTCAAAGCTACTTGGATGGTGAAGTACAGCCCGGTGCAGTTGCGATGATTGTAGACGGTGCATGGTTTGAAAACGAAGCGGAAATCTCTGGTACGTTTAAGACGGTATCTAAAATCGACTTTAGAGATGATATCAAGGGCAAGGATTATAAGATGACGAGAAGATTTGCGTTTATGCCCGTTCCTATGGCAAATGAAAGCTGCTCGAAAAAGCAGACGCTGATTTCCTCTAACGAATCTTTCTGCTTCATCAATGCGGCTACGACGGGCGGTAAGTTGGATGTAGCAAAAGAATTTTTGAAATTCTTGCATACGGAAACGGAACTTGCTTCGTTCACGAAAACAACGTCGATTACTCGTCCTTACAGTTATACGGTTGATGCGGCTTCGAAAGCAGAAATGTCTTATTTCGGTCAGTCGTTGATGGAAATGAAAGAAACGGCGGATATTGTATATCCCTACTCGGATAATCTTACGTATATTGAAAATTCTACGCAGCTTCGATTGGAAGCATGGGCGTTTACCTCTAAATTCGGTGCGTCCCTAGTGGATAATCCTTTCAGTCAGTTTAGATTAAATGAAAACCTGACGGCAAAAACGTATTTTGAAGGCTTGCGTAAAGCGTACTAAGTAAAAATATAAAAGAACTTACCGCAGCGCGCGATTTTGTGGCTGCGGTAAGCGAAAATATATACATAATTATAAATTTAGGAGAATGCTATGGCAGAAGCAAAGGAAACTATGGCAAAAGATATTTCAGGGAAACCAAGAAAAATTTTGCATATAAATAAAAAGAAATTATTTTACTACGGCTTGATGGCGATACCGTTGCTTCAATTTTGCATTTTCTATATCGGTGTCAATTTTCAAAGTATTTTATTGGCGTTTCAAGATTATGACAATTTGAACGGTAAATTCGAGTTTATTGCGGGTGATATATTTAAAAATTTTAAAGATATTTACGTGGAATACACCGTGAATAATAATATCATTCCGCCTGCGGTGAAGAACTCTTTGATTTTGTGGTTTTGTACTGCCATTTGCGGAACGCTGATTGCGATTTTCTTTTCTTACTTTATTTTTAAATGTAAATCCATCGGTCGGTTTTATCGTTTTATCTTGTTTTTACCGTCCATCCTGCCCGGCGTATTGCTTGCCAATATTTTCGAGTGTTTGTCAAGAGACGTATTGCCGTTATTATTCGGTTGGGAAAATACTTTAGGCAGTAACGACCCGTCGGTAGTTCTGTGGACCGTTATCATGTATTCGGTATTTTTAGGATTTGGTACGCAAGTCTTACTGTACAGTAATGCGATGGAACAGATATCGCCTTCCGTTTTGGAAGCGGCGCAGTTAGACGGCGTAGGAAATATGGGGGAATTATTTTTTATTGTTCTTCCCGATATTATGGGTACGATATCTACCTTCATGATAGCAACGATTGCAGGTGCGTTTACAAACCAAGCGAACCTGTATACCTTCTACGGAGAGTGGATTGCAACGAATATGCCTGATGCGAATACGTTAGGTTATTATATGTTCGTTATTGTACAAAACGGCGGCAAATTCGGAAAAGATTATTACGGCTTTGCCAGCGCATTGGGGCTTTGCTGTACGGCGGTTGCTATTATTCCTACGGTACTGTTTAGACGATTTAGTAAGAGATTTGAGGAGTAAGGCTTATGGAAATGTTAAAGAAAAAGAAAAAAGTTTTCAGCGTTACGTTGATTATTTTATGCGTAATTCTTGCTCTGTACACGGTTGTTTTGATTGTGCCTTTGTTGTGGGCATTGTACACCTCGTTTATCGATTATACAATGTACGACCTCGGAACGGCTCGCGAAGACCTCAAAATGATGATGGATTCGGAGTATTTGACTTGGCAAAATCTCATTACCGCGTTCACGAAATTTAAGGTGGATATTGGCGATGGCGTACATATTACGGAAATGTTCGTATATTCCGTTCTTTATTCGGGCGGGTGCTCGATTATCGCAACGATGGTACCGTGCGTGATGGCATACCTTGTTGCTAGATACGATTATGCCTTTGGGAAAATTATATACGCGATTGTGCTTGTGACAATGGCAATTCCCATCGTTGGCTCGCTTCCGTCTGAAATCCGTATGATTGAAAATCTGCACTTGATGGATACGCTTTGGGGACTGTATATATTGAGAATGAACTTCCTTGGAATATACTTTTTGGTATTCCATGCGCAGTTCAAGGCAATCCCTAAGGATTATACGGAGGCGGCGGAATTGGACGGCGCGTCCGATTGGCACATTATGCTTAGGATTATTTTTCCCATTTCCATCGGTACGATTACGACGGTCATTTTATTGAACTTTATCACGCATTGGAATGATTATCAAATCCCGATGATTTATTGGCCGTCGCATCCTGTCATGGCATACGGTATGTATTATTTCGTAAAGGTTACGCGCGGTCAAGACGGGCAGGGGAGTACGCCTGTAAGCGTATCTTCCATGATTCTCGTAGCAATCCCTATTTTGATTTTGTTTGGTATTTTTAACAAAAAAATTATGTCGAATATGTCCATAGGAGGCGTAAAAGGTTAATGAAAAAGTTTAACAAACCTTTTTTGAAAAAACTCGCGCTGTTGGCGGTAGTCGCTTGTACCTGCACGGTTGCAGGGGTTAGCGTCGCGGCGTCGGGCGAGGGGAAAGCAGGGCTTTCAAGCCCGCTTGCAGAAACGGTCAACATTGGAGACGTTGTGCAAGTACCCGATTATTACGTGGAGCTTGACGGAAAACTGGTCAAAGCAACGGCAAACATCTTGACGCCTGACGGCACGGTGTTCGCTGGTTCAAGATTCACGGTAAATAAGGGCGGCAGATACGTTGTGGAATACGTTGTCAACAATACGGTTGTACATACCGAAGATTGTCTTGCGGTGATGGGGGCGGCGGATATGTTTTCCGTAAATGCGCTTGCAAACGTCGAAGGAATTATGGAATACCCTTACTTGCCTGAAAATGAAGCATTTAAGGGGGTTGGTGTCAACGTTTATCCAGGAGCGGTGGTATCGTTCGACCGTGATATCAATATGACCGATTTTTCCAAAAATGAGGTATTTTTTGAAGCGACTGTTTCCCCGAAAGTGCAGGGGGAAACGGATTTCCAACAAATGATTTTAACGTTGACGGATTCCGAGGACAGCGCTTCGTATTTTAGAATTACCATCACAGACGGACACGCCGATGGCGGAACGGCTAAGCACGTTGTATTTATCAACGGCGCGGCAAACGGTCAAACGGCAGGCGGGTATAATTACGACGATACGACAAGAGCTCCGTATTGGCAAGAGAAAAATATTTACGGAACGTCGATTCTCAGCAGTTTCCGCGCGGAAACGCGAAACGGAGAGTCGGATTATTCCATTAAGCTGTATTACGATTCTACGGAAAAAGCCATATACACGACTCGTTCTGGCGTAAAGAGCTTGGTTGTTGATTTTGACGACCCCGTTATTTTCGGTGGGAACGTTTGGGACGGCTTTGACAGTGGTAAGGCAAATTTGAAAGTTTCCTTTACCAACATGAATACGAAGGGCGGTCAAGTCATCTTCAACCAAATTGCAGGGATTTCCTTACGTGAAGAAAATATTGTAGATAGTGTTGCACCTGAGATTAAGGTGGATTTGGGGGAAGAAACGAAAGCCCCGAATGCCTTGCTTGGTACGCAGTACAAGATATTCCCTTGCATAGCGGAAGATTTCTTTGATGCAAATGTGACAATTAGCACTTCCGTTTTATACGAGGACGTATTTAATGGTATGGTGAGCGACGTTTTGGTACAAAACGGTACGTTTGTAACGGACAAGTTGGGTAAATATACCATTCGCTACGTTGCAACCGATTATTCGGGAAACCAATCGATAAAAGAAGTTTCCTTTGAATGTATTGCAGAGGCAGAGGAAATTACTTTCACAAAGATCCCTTCTGATTTTTCCGTAGAAATATTCGATTGCGTGCGTATACCTTCCGTAAATGAAATTCGCGCATTTGGCGGTAATGGGAAATTGAATATATCCGTAAAAACTTTTGCGCCAAACGGACAGGAAGTCGAAATGACTGATTTTGCGTTTATTCCTCAGCAGTTAGGAATATATAAAGTTGTATATACTGCGACGGATCATTATGGGGTTTCGGCATCGTCTACTGTGAGAGTAGAAGTGTTGGCGGAAGATAAAACCTTGTTTATGAACGATATTGTATTGCCCAAGTTGCTTATTACGGGCTTTACGTACACAATTCCCGCAATCGAAGCAAAAAACTGTTATCAAGGTGTGGTAAGCGATTGTGGAATAGAGTATGTCGTGAACGGAAAGACGTTAGACGGCACGCGTACCTTCCAGGTAAAAGATACGGATACGCAGGTGGAGGTGGTTTGCCGAGCGTTGACGGAAAGCGGTGTTGAGTGCGATAGGTTGAGTAAAGAAATCACGGTGGTAGACGGTCAGCAGGGTAAGGACCAAACCGCTTATTTCTACAACAACGACGACAATATGAACATCATCGAAACGATGACGAGTGTGGATTTGATTGTTACGGCAGACTCGTCAGCGGAATTTGCTAATAAGCTCAGAGGATCGGGCTTTGCGCTTGGTGTAAATTATCTTGCGGAAGACGTTAGATTTAATACGTTTAACGTAACGCTTACCGACGCGCAGACGGGGAAAATATCGGTCACCTTTGCGTTTGAGATTTCTTCCAATGGAGTAAAGATTACCGCACCTTTTGGTCAGCCGACGACCTTTCCTGTTGCAAATGGGTATTTCAAGATGGGTTTTGATTGTGAAAGCGCCATTGTATCGGATGCCAACGGTTTGCCCGTAACGTTTGTGGAAAAAGACGATGCAGGCAATGATTTTGCCGGCTTCGGTGACAGCTTGTATGTGAGTTTTTCCTTTAAGGGGGTGCGTAATGAGAGTAAGCTTTCCCTTTCCCTTTTGAATAACCAGAGCCTTGGTTTCCGTAGTGAAATTGAAGGCGAAATCGGGGATTTTAAGGGCCCTGAAATCAAAATTTTGGGTGATTTACCCGTGAAGGTTGGTTTAAATTCTGAAATCACGGTCTACGCAGCGGAGGCGTTCGACGTTTTAAATCAGGCTTTGGCGCCCACGGTAGAAGTGCAATCTCCTTCGGGTGAGGTTGTCGTGAAGGAAGTGGTTGCGGATAAAGATATCAAGATCAAAGTCACGGAAGTTGGATCTTATAGGGTAATTTATTATGCGTATGATTCTCAAGGACAACGTACCAGAATGGGACAGCTAATCAACGTATTAGATGCGACGGCACCGAGTTTGGATGTAAATTTCTCCAACGTGACGAAATCGGTAGGGGATACAATTACTTTGCCAAGTGTGACAGCGAAGGATACTTCGGGTACGGTGTATTGCGATATATTCATTACCCTTCCAAATAGCGACATAAAAATGCTGTCGCACAGCGAAAATGGAATAGTGACATCTTACCCCGCTTCCTTTAAAGTTTCGGATACCGAGATTAAACTGGAAACGAAGGGCAGATACGTCCTTACCATTATGGCGTATGACGACAATTATAACTTGACGATGAAAACATTTACGATAACGGTAAAATAAGGAGCGTAGTATATGAAAAAAATTAAAATTTTGTCCTTAGTATTTGCGCTTGTATTTGCTGTTTCAGCTTTATTTGGTTGCAAAAAAGAGAATAATAGTTCCTTGGATGATACGAAACTTCCTTATGAAAAATCAGGCTATTTGCTGGTTGACCACGGGACAAGTGAATACGTGGTTTTACTTCCGCAAAATCCGAGTGAGAACGAATATACTGCGGCAAACGAATTGACCTATTTTTTAGGTGAGGCAACGCAAGCCAATATTGCTATTGTAAACGAAGGCTCGTATAACGTTTTCGAGAACTCGGCGGTGATTAGTATTGGAGATACTGTTTACGCAGACCAAAGAGGTGTAAAAACGGACGGGAGCCTGGATACAAGCGGTTATATCATGAAGACGATAGATAATCAGCTGTT
>SVHQ01000098.1 GCA_015055785.1 Clostridiales bacterium
CTGCAACGAATTTCCCTTGTTTGACTTGTGTGCGCGTGGTGACGTCGAGCAGCTTACCTGCCGCTTGGTAGTAGACGTACTGTACAAGCGAGGAGCAATCGAATTTCTGCGCAGTGAAGCCTTTCAAAAAATTACCCTTGCCGTCGTGCAAACGAACTGCTCCGTAAACGTAGGGCACGCCGACGTGTTTATAGGCTTCGTCGATGACTTTTTCCGCTTGCTCGTTATCCGATTTCGGCAGGGAAAATACCGCCGCGTATTCGGTGTAAACGTAGGCGGTTTTGCCTCGGTAATAGGTTTGATACCAGTTCCCTATCTTGCCTGTGATTGCGTACATGGTGCCTTCTTCTGCTTGACCTAACACGGAAAAAGACGTGCCTGCGCCACTGCGGATGTTGACGTTGTCCGTCGTGCAACGCAGGTATTGTTGCATGGTTTGTTTCGGCGGTTCAGGCTCGGGCTCGGGTTCGGGTGTAGAGTCGGGTGTGGAGTCGGGTGTGGAGTCGGGGACGGTCGGCTCGTCGTCAGGCGTTCCGTCGTCCGTGGGAACGTCCGTTAGAGAACTGTCGCCCGTGGCAACGTTATCGCTTTCTCCGTAATCGTCGGGTCGTGTTTTGTCGCAAGCGCTTACTGTTAGCAGACAAAATCCCGCCAAAAGCGCCGCAATCGTTTTTCTTCGTTTCATTCGTGTTTTCGTCTCCTTTTGGATTTCGGCGGTTTTGCCGATATTCGCCATCATAACGCATTCGGGTTCGAATGGCAATAGGAAGACGCTTCCTGCATTTCTATGATTTGGAAAATTCGTTTAAAAAATCCCGTTTTTATGTAGCGTCGGCAGAATTTTCCTTGCAAAAATAGGGGGATTGTGCTATACTAGGACACGATGAAAGGTTTGAAATGCTTGTGAGAATGGATTTTTTTGGCTGGTGTTTTGGACGGTTTTATTCAATGAAAATCAAAATTAAACGGTAGCAGGTACGCATTGAACCGTTTTTTGGGGGACGTATGTCGGAGTTGGATTTGTTAAGATTTTTAGAAACGTTTGCGGAAGAGGCGGAGCTTGCTGATTTTTCACCCGAGGAATTGCAGGATCTCATCGAGCAAATGCACGCTGACGGTGCTCCTCGTCCCATGACGAAGGAAGAGTTTAAAGCTCGGTATTTCGAGTACTACGACGACGTCAAGGATAAGTCTTTGAAGAAGCAGGACTGGTAATGAAAAAGTATCAAGTAATTATTTTCGATGCCGATCATACGCTCATAGATTATTTAGAGGATGAGAAAGCCGTCTTGCGAGAGTTGTTGCCTACGCTTGGGATAGAGCCGACCGAAGAAACCGTGGCGGAGTGCGACGATATCAGCAACGAGACTTGGGAGGAGGCGGGCTTAAACGCCGTGCATACTCCGTATATTCAGGAAAATTATCATAAGCTCTACGTTGCGCATACGGAAGATTTGTTTAAAAATCTTTTCCGCTGTTATCCGTCTAATGCCGATCCCAAGGCGACGGGACTTCGGTTTTTGAAGATGCTCGAGCGGCCGTCCATTCTGTGCGAAAGCGCAGAAATGGTGCTGAAAGCGCTGAAAGGGAAGTACACCGTTTGCGTGGCGACGAATGCAACGTCGGCATTGCAGAGGGCTCGGCTCCGCTCGATTGAACGGTATTTGGACGGAGTATATATTTCCGAAGAAGTTGGTTTCATCAAGCCCCTGCCCCCCTTCTTTTTAAAAATTTTGCAGGATTTGGGGGTCAAAAAGGAAGATTGCTTGATGGTGGGGGATTCCCTTTCGTCGGACGTCGCCGGCGCGAACGCCAGCGGTATAGATAGCTGTTGGCTTAATCGCAAGCGCAGAGTGAATCATTCGGGAATCGAACCGACGTATGAGATACATTCGCTAAAAGAATTGCTTGGATTGCTTGGCGAAAACGATTGACAAAAACCGATGGTTGGGGTATAATAAGTCCAACAATCATACGCAGAGATGGTAGAGTGGTCGATTGCGGCGGTCTTGAAAACCGTTGACGGGGAACTGTCCGGGGGTTCGAATCCCTCTCTCTGCGCCAAAAATATGGGAATGACAGTAGTTATTCCCATATTTTTTTGTTTATGAGAATTGAGAGGGATTCGAGGGACGAGCTTCCCTTTAAGAAAAGTATTAATAATGCTTTTCAGGGGCAAGATGCTTGCATTGCAGAAAAATTATCCGCCGAAGAAGCAATAAAAATTATAAACGATACAGACATAAATTAAATATTGATACACGAGAATGGAACCGCGAAAGCGGTTCTATTTTTTTCTCTGGGAACGCTTGACAAAATAAAATATATGAAGTATAATCCACAATGTTTCACGGATAAAAATTCTATGAGAAGTTAAAAAGGAGTAAGTATGCCTAAAAAGTGGTTAAAAATAGATCCGCATGTTCATTCAAAAGGTGTTAGCTTATGTAGTCGTGTAACATGTGAACAAATTATAGATGAAAAAATCAAACTTGGTTATGATGGAATTGTTTTAACCAATCATTGTCAACCATGGTATTATACTCCTGATAGGCATTCGGAGTTTATTGAACAAATAATTGCCGAATTTCAACAAGGAAAGGGTTATGCTGATCAAAGAAACTTCCGTTTTTATTTGGGGATAGAAGTATCTTTGACTGAACCGCATTATGCTGATTGGCT
Source organism: Clostridiales bacterium (assembly GCA_015055785.1). The sequence goes on from SVHQ01000098.1 coordinate 2,683, forward strand.
TTTATACGGGGTGACTGAAGAGTTTTTACGGAAATCGCCTTGCCTTTATAAGTTGACACAAAAAGAGTTGTTTGATTATTGTCAGCAATGGGGTGTGTTAATGGTGCAAGCACATCCTTATCGACAATCTCCCTGTGAACCCAAATATATGCATGGGGTTGAAATCAATTGTAGCAATGAAGACTTGGATAAGGTAACTTTGGTTGAAGAATTTGCAAAGAAAAATAATCTTCTTATAACATGTGGAACGGATTATCATTTCGTGGAAAAAACGTTCCATGGAGGGATTTATGTTCCAAGAGATTGTGAAACGGCGGCGGATATAGCTAGATGGATTTGTGAGAATGGCAAGATAAAGGTGTTTTTTGGCGAGAAGGAAAAAAATTACCCAAAAAATTGTTGATAAAATCGACAAGTTAATAATGCTTTTAATTAGGTCGCTGAAAAAGCGACCTTAAATTTTTTAATAAAGAAGTGTTGACAAATTAAAAAGATTTGCGCATAATGATTATGAGACATTTATTTTTTATTGTAAAAGGAGAACTTATACTATACTGCAATTTAATATTTTTTCTCAAGCGGGATATAATCTTTGGTGGATTATATCTATCTCGCTTTATACGAATACTCGCTTGAGGATTGCAGTGTAATAGAAAATAAGTGTCGCAGCTTTCGAGATGATATTTTCTACGGTGTCGCCTCGCAAGAGGCGGCATCTTTTTATTAAACTAAATATTGGACTGGCAAGGAGTCGCTGAAAACAATTTTGTTTTTAGTAGGCTCTTTTTGTTTTTAAGGAGGAATTATGAAAGCGTGTAGCTTTTTCGGACACAGAGATACTGAGCAAACGGAAGAATTGAAAAAAAGGTGAGAGAAACAGTAGAACGATTGATTGTAGAAGAAGGGGTGGATACCTTTCTTTTTGGTAGCCGAAGCAATTTTGACGAGTTGTGTTATATTGTTGTAACGGAGCTGAAAGAGAAGTATCCGCACATACAGTGAATAGCATATCTTTGCAAACATGAAACCGCGTGTTTGGTGGGGGCAGGTATTAAAATGAAGAAACAAATTAAACAACTGACAGGGCGAGATGTTTACGTACCTGAGTATGAAGATATAAAAAATTCGACCGAGTAAACTCAGCCAGACGTGCGTGTTATCTTGAACGCAATCAATGGATGATAGATGAGAGTAGTTATGTTTTAATTTGATTTAATAAAAGAGAAAATGGAAATGTAAAGAGTGGAACGATGCTTGCATACCAATAGGCAATAAAGCAAAAAAGGTTATTAAAAAATACAATTTTTTGTTAATAAAATATATACAAGTTACAAGCTGATGAGTTTTATTATTAAATTTAAGGGAAAAAACTATTTGGCTATTTTCAAATTGCAAATAATGGTAAATTTTGAAATATTTACAAAACAAACAATAAATTTTTTCAATAAAAGCTCAATTAATAAAAATATGTTACAAAAGCATATATCTAAGCGACATATCAATATAGACAAAAAACTATTTTTTTCTTAAAATATTATTGAAATAATATATTATGGGGTGTTGCCCCAAGGAGCTAGGTATGAAAATTGACAAATATATAGGGAATCCTATTTTGAAGCCAAATCCTGCTAACGATTGGGAAAACCTTTGCGTTTTAAATCCAGGTGTAATTTATGATGAGGAAAATCAAAGGTTTGTAATGTTGTACCGTGCGGCGGGGGACGAATGGGAACATTATATCCGTTTGGGGCTTGCTTATAGTAAGGACGGCTTTAACTTCGAGCGCGTTGGCGACGTTCCTGCGATGGAAGTAGACAAGGACGACGCAGACGGCGGTTGTATTGAAGACCCGAGAATTATCAAAATTGACAGTCACTATTATATTACTTACGCAGGAAAGGCGTTCTATCCCGGTAGATATTGGGACATTGAAGACTGGAAGAAAGTGCAAACGGAACGCGAAGTTCAGCCCGAAACCGCACCTGCGATTTTGCGCAAGGGACTGACGACGACGTATTTGGCGTACACAAAAGACTTTAAGACGTATAAGCGTTTGGGTAGAATTACCGACGCGAGATACGACGACCGTGACGTTGTAATTTTCCCTGAAAAAGTCAACGGGCAATTCGTGAAAATTTCTCGTCCGAAGCGGGACGACAAAGCGCCTGCGGTATGGATTACGTACAGCGACGATTTGTTGGAATGGGGAGAACCTACGAAGTTGTTCTGGGGGGTAGAAGAATGGGAAACCGAACGTATCGGCGCGGGCTGTCCGCCTATTAAGACGAAGGACGGTTGGCTGCTTATCTACCACGGGGTGAGCGGTAAAGACCAGTTCTATCGCGTGGGTATGGTATTGTTGGATTTGGAAAATCCTTCGAAGATTTTGGCGCGAACGAAAGATTTTGTGATGGAGCCTGAATTCGATTACGAAGTCAACGGCTTGTGGACGGGATGCGTATTCCCGACGGGAATCGTTGAAAAGGACGGTTTGCTGTATATTTACTACGGTTGCGCGGATCAATTCGTAGCGGTTGCGACCGTTCCTATAAGCGAAGTTCTCGAACATATGCAACAATGCAAAATCGAAGACTAAAACAAAGCAAAGAAATACAAAAAAAGAGTATATGGAGGAAAGAGAATGAAGACATTGAAAAAGACGTTAGCATTGATGCTGTGCGCGATTTCGGCTGCTTCGGGCTTGGCTGCTTGCGAAGGCAGAGAAAACGGCGTAGAAGTTGATACGGGGAAAACGCAGCTTTACGTAAAATACTACAAAGGCGGCTTGGGTGCGGAATGGATCGAACAAACGATTGCCGATTTCGAAGCGAAGTATGCGAATTATTCCTTTGAAGCAGGAAAGACGGGCGTGCAGATACATAAGGACTTTGAAAAGAGTAACATTCAAGCCGACCTTGTTCCCGAATCCCCGAACCACGTATTCCTTTTGGAGTCTATGAACTACTATGAATTCTACTCGAAGGGAGTTATGTACGACTTAACCGATTTGGTAAAAGGCTACGCGGCGATTGGCCCTAATGCAAAGGAAACCGGCAAGACGATTGAAATGAAGATGTCGGACGCTCGTAAATCCTACTACAATATGGGTACGGAAGCGAAAGCGGACTACAAAGCGCTTCCCTTCTATGAATCCTCGATGAGTTTGATTTACAACGTAGACTTGTTCGAGAAGAAGGGTTGGTATTTTGCGGAAGGAATGACGGCGGAAGGAATGATGGAAGATCAGCAAAAGGATTTTGCGGCGGTATATCCTTTGTTTATTCCCGCAGGCGATACGACGACGAAGAAGGCGAACGGCCCTGACGGAGTGTACGGTACGGCTGACGACGGTTTGCCTGCAACGTTTGCGGATTTCCAAGCATTGTTGACGGTTATCACTTCGAGTGGCGCAGTACCCTTTATTAGTAACGGGTATTCGACCGACTACCTTACTTCGGTAGCGACCGAAGTTTGGGCGACGGCTTCGGGCTTGGACGAAATCAGCATGAATATGAGCTTGAACGGCTCGTCGAATACGATTCTTGATTTGGATGGCGACGGCAACGTTCAATATGATGAACAGGGTAACGTGAAGGTGCTTGAAAACTTCGAAATTACGCCTTCGAACGCGTATATGCTCCACGCGCAAAAGGGTAAGCTTGACGCGATTAAATTCGTTAAGATGCTCATGAATGCAGGGTATTATTCCTCTTCGTTCTCGCCTTCGTTCTCGCATAGAATGGCGCAGAAGAACTTCATCAACGGCTATGAAAACGAGCTTTGCGACAGCGAAATCGCGATGTTGGTAGACGGTTCTTGGTGGAATAGCGAAGCAAGAACGGACTACACGACGGCGGAGGAAAGAACGACGAAGAGATTTGCGAATATGCCTATTCCGAAGCCCGACGCTTCGCA
>SVHQ01000099.1 GCA_015055785.1 Clostridiales bacterium
GGAAGTTCAAAGAACCCTGCGCAAACTTCCTGCGAATACTCCTGCGCAGGCGGAATCGCGCAATAACCATATGCAGGAATAAGCAATTCCACGGGCATGGCTATCTTTAAAATCACCGTACTGCAAATGCTGACGATAAAGCCCTGCGTTGTCGCGTCATACGCCCCATCAGGCGCAACCGCGCTCACCACAGCACGCACCGTAAACGGCATAATCGAAGGCGAAGGTACGTACAGTAAAACGTCCTGCACCAAGGACACAAGCGCCGTTGCACTGCCATCCACACCGTTCGCGTCCGTATAAAGGACTTCCAAAGGAATGGTCACCGTAGCCTGCACACGCGCGCAATGTCTGTCAACTTGGCGTTCGATATTAAGATTGCTGATGGTAGCTTCGGACGTTGTAGAACGAGCGCTAACAAACGTCAAAGGATATGTAGGGTTTGCAGGCGAAAGGTCGGTAAGCACGAGCGTATAATTGTCCGTTTGGCTCTGTTTGATACAAGCGTCAAAAATCTTTTCCGCTTGAATGCACACCTTTTCCGTCAAACCGTTCAACGGATTCCCCGTCACCGAGCCAGGGCATTTATCCGATTGAAAATTGGAATAAAAGGACATGGTATAACCTCCTGTGTTTCAAATCTGTCCGAAAAACGTTTTTGCCGCTTTTTCCTATTTTTCGGCTTTTCGCGTAATCGTTACTTAATACATTGTATTCCACTGCCCCTGTTTTTGTGCCATAACAACACTTAAATCACGACTTTAAAATAAAACTTAAAATTGGCTCCCATAAATAGCACAAGACAACTTCCGCCCTATCACACAACTTACGCCTTATCACACAACTAACGCCCCCCACAGTCTGCGCCTATAATATCACTCGCATTCCAATATAAAAAATGTCCGTACCGTTTTTCCTGCGATAATTTTCCTCACTTCCGCAAAGCAATTCCTTGGTGTCCCCTGCTTGCACAAAATAGGCATTGCCGCTCTCTTGCGGTATTTTCAACAGCATACCCTCGTAGGGAGCTTCCGTTAAGCCATTTTCCTTGATAAGCAGTGCCTCTGCCACGGAGAAAAATTCCGCTATTTCGCGCAGAGTCTGCCCCTCTTTCACTTTATAAAATTTTACTCTTTCAATCCTCAACATCGCTATCCATTATATGCCGCAACGCTAAAAAATATGCAATCTCTTGCCTTGAAAAAGCTGTCCAATCCGTTCTATTTTCCTCATATAGCTCGTACAATAAAAGTATGAAAAACAAAGTTGTCGCAAACGCATCTATCGTTACATTTTTATCCGTTGCCGAACGAGCTCTTGGTTTTTTATACCGCATCGTGCTTTCACGGCTCATTGGCGCAGAGGGGTTGGGCTTATATCAAGTTTCCCTCTCCCTATTTTCCCTATTCCTCACCATTGGTACGGGCGGTATTCCCATCACCGTTTCACGCATGATTTCCAAAAGCAAAGCTGAAAACAATCCTCTCGGCGAAAAACGGGCGGTCGGTGCAGGACTTTGCTTATGCCTGCTTTTAACCTTACCTGTATGCCTGATTTTCGGCGCATTCGGCGGAAAAATGACCTTTCTTTTTTCCGATACACGAAGCCTAAACGTTTTTCGGATTTTGCTGTTTGGCTTGTGTTTTTCTGCTGTGTACGCCGTCATTCGAGGTTATTTTTGGGGAAATAAGCAGTTTTTACTTCCCTCCATATTAGAAATCGCAGAAGAAAGCGTGATGGTGATTGCAGGCGTGCTTCTATTACAAAACGTGCTTTCCGTCACAGAGGGCGCGGAAAAAGCTGCTTGGGCGGTCGTCATTTCTTACCTCTTTTCGTTCACCGCTTCCATTCTCTGTTTTTTCTTCCACGGCGGAAAATTTTCCAATCCAAAAAAATCCCTCAAACCATTATTCAACGCAACCCTGCCTATCACCTCCGTCCGCGCAAGCGGCTCACTTGTCAACTCCGCAATCGCCGTATTATTGCCCGCAATGCTTGTTCAAACAGGAGTATCGGAATCGGAGTCTTTGGCACTTTTCGGCATCGTTTCTGGCATGGCAATGCCCATTTTATTTATCCCGTCCACTATCATCGGCTCCATTTCCCTCGTGCTCGTACCTGAATTGTCCGAGGATTTTTACCGAAAAAATTACACACGCTTATATACGAATATCGAACGCGGCTTATCTGTTTCCCTATTCGTTGCTTGTGCCATCATTCCCTTTTTCTACGCGCTCGGCAACGACATTGGCCGACTTGCCTATTCTAACGCTTTGGCAGGAGAAATCATCGTCAAATCTTGCCTTCTTCTTATCCCCATGAGCTTAACCATGATTTCTACGGGTATGCTCAATTCTTTGGGTTTTGAAAAACAAACCTTCCTTTACTATTTCATCGGCGCGGCAGCAATGCTTCTCTGCGTCTTGCTTTTACCGCCGTTCTTTGGCGTGTATGCTTACGTAATCGGCATGGGCGCAAGCTTTATCATAAATGCCGCCTGCAACCTTCTATTTTTAAATAAAAACTGCCCCATTTTTCAAAAAGGAAGGGGGCAGGTACGCGTTCATTCTTTATTTTTTTCAATAATCGGCATTTTACCCATCTCCATTTTAGGACAGTTTTGCAACGCATTTTTTAAAAATTATTTCGGGGAATTGTACGCAGTTTTTCTCACCGCTGCAATCCTTGGCGTTGTCACCGTATTTTTTTACACCTTCTTAGGGGTTATTCCAATTAAAAAAATACTGCACAATTTTTGGGCTACAACTAAGAGAAAAAATAAAAATTGTACTTAATTTTCAACTTTTTCAGACTTTTTCTTCTTGTGCCCTTGACAATATCTCCCTGAAATAGTAAAATAAGAAAGGAAATAAAATTAGAAGGAGAATATCTATGGGCTACAAGACCAGAGAATGGCGAAATTCCATGCGCGTGACGCTGGATTACAACAACATGACCGACAAATTTTTAGGCGATAAAGGTTTTAGCGAGAAAAAGCTTTCCTCTTACGCATCCAAGGCAAACGCAGCTTTCCGTTTTGTAAAGGAAAATCGCGGCAAGGACGAATTGTATATGGGTTGGACGGAGCTCCCCTATAATCAAAAAGAAATTGTTGCCGACATACAAGCAACGGCAAAAAATATCCGTAAAAAATTCCAGTATTTTGTTGTACTCGGCATTGGCGGCAGTGCGCTCGGCCCCATCATGGCTTTCAACGCGCTTTGCCATTTACATTATAACGATTTACCCAAATCCAAGAGAAAAGGTCCGAAATTCTACGTAGAAGACAACGTTGACCCCGTTCGTATGCGCGATTTGCTCGACGTTATCGAACCTGAAAAAACCTGCTTTAACGTCATTTCCAAATCGGGCGCTACCAGCGAAACGATGACGCAATACCTTATCATTCTCGACTTGCTCACCAAAGCGGGCGTAAACGTAAAAGACAACGTCATCTTCACAACGGATGAAAAGAAAGGTAATTTGAAGAAGATTTCCGACGAAGTTGGCGGCATTAAAAGCTATATCTTGCCCGACGGCGTAGGCGGCAGATTCTCTCAGCTTTGCCCCGTAGGTCTTTTGCCTGCAGCTGTAGTTGGCATTGACATCGTTGGTTTGCTTGCTGGCGCGGCTTACATGGATTCCATCTGTAACAAACCTGCTATGCGCCACAATCCCGCGCTTATGTCCGCTGTTTTACAAATCGCGGCTATGGAAGAAGGCAAAAATGTTGGCGTTATGATGCCTTATTCTGATAATCTTAAATTCCTCGCGGACTGGTATTGCCAGCTTTGGGCGGAATCCCTCGGCAAAAACGTTACCCTCGATGGCACACCTTGCAACGTAGGTCAGACCCCCGTAAAATCGTTAGGCGTTACCGACCAACACTCACAAGTGCAGCTCTACACCGAAGGACCTTTTGATAAGGTAGTTACCTTCCTTTCCTTGAAAAAGTATGCTTGTGAAATGCCTATCCCCCACGGCTGTGAGAATATTCCCGACGTGGCGTTCCTTGGCGGTCATACAATGCAGGAATTAATCCAAGCTGAAAACGCTGCAACGGCGTATGCTTTGACGAAAGCAGGCAGAATGAACTACACTCTTTGGATTCCCGAACTCAACGCTTTCACTTTGGGACAATTGTTGTTCTTATTTGAATTGCAGACCGCTTATGCCGGCGCTATGCTGAATATTGACACCTTCAATCAGCCTGGCGTAGAAGAAGGCAAAAAGGCAACTTTCGCACTTCTTGGCAAAGCAGGCTATGCAGAAAAGAAAAAGGAACTCGATTCCCTTCCTGCAAAAGACGAAAAATGCATTATTTAATGTCTATTTAAGAAAATTAAATATAATTTCAACGCGTACCTGCCCACGGCAAACGCAATGAAAAATAATTTAAATCAAGACATGGTATCCCCAAATAAAACTCATCATTTGGGGATATTTTTTTATTTACGCCGTATAAGAAACGTTCATTTGGATATACTTAAAGCAAAGAGAAACCGTCACGCAAAAATTCTTTTCTTACATATAATGGATTAAGGGAGTTTCGTTCGGTTTTCAAAAGAGGTGAGTTCATGTTGAACGTAAAACGTGGTGAATTATATTATGCAGATTTATCCCCCGTTGTGGGGAGCGAGCAAGGTGGCATACGCCCCGTACTCGTTGTACAAAATGACGTGGGGAACAAATACTCCCCCACCATTATTGCCGCCGCGGTCACCAGCAAAATCAACAAAGCGAAATTACCGACACACATCGAGCTTCCCTCTGCCTACGGTCTTGCAAAAGACAGTGTCATATTATTGGAGCAAATCCGCACTTTGGATAAACGCCGTTTAAAAGAACGCATTGGCGAGCTTCCACCTGCCACTATGAATCGCGTCAATCGCGCCATTCTCATCAGTCTTGGTTTTCCTGTTAACTCCTAATTTTTTTCTATTGCCTCCTCCTCGCTATATTACAAAAACCGCTCTCTTGCGTAATAGAGGGCGGTTTTTATTGCCATAAAAGCATCGCATAAAGTAATTTCCCATATAATCCGACCGAAAAATACAGAAACAGTCAAATTGCGCAACAAAATTTATTATATAATACTGCCGTAAATACGCAATTGATTACGGAGGTAGTTATGCAAAACTTTCCCACGCATAGAAAAATTGATTTTTTTAGGTTGTTTTTATATTTTTTATTTGGCGCGGCATCATTATGCCTATATTTTGTAGGCAATAATGGCGAACCCTTTTCTCTCGCCCTCACCTACGCCCTACTTTCCACCACATTCCCCCCGATTGCTTGCGCCTGCCTACACGTATTCCCCTCCTTTTTTAGTGGCGACGTTATCATAATTTTGATATATGCAGGACAAAGTCTGCTTTTGTTAGGCGGTTTCTTTTTGCAGAAAAAATTTATACACAATCCTTTTATTAAAACGGGTATTCTTTCCTTTCTCGCCCTTACGATAGGGCTTGCTATGTTCGTAGCATTCGCCCCCTTTCATCCCTATCCTGCATTCTTTGATATTTCTCTTGACGTAACAAAATCTATACCGCAAAAAATACTTTTTGCCGCCGTTATCTTCCTTTTATCTGCCACTTTTTCTATTTCTATAAAAGCATTACTTCGCAAATTATTAAAATGTCGTTTACGGAACGACGAAATACTTTTCAGCGTGTTATTCTTATGTCTTGTTGGCATTGGTATGTGTCGTTTTTTAAGCGTCAACGCGTACATGGGTGCCGCATTTTTTATCTTACTACTCTTTGCTTGCCTTACAAAAGATGCGAGCACGCTACTTTGCGCATTCCTACTTTCCCTGCCTCCAATGCTCACCATACGCCTCTCACCCGAACGCTTTTTCGTGTATGGCGTTGTCATTACTATCTTTATTAAATCGGGAAGATTAACCACCGCCTGCATGACGCTGCTCGTCTTTTTCGCTTACGGATATTTCGATGGTTTATATTCCTATGAAACGCCGCAATTGGTGCAATCTTTACTCTCCATCATTATCCCAATACTTTTATTTGTAACGTTGCCAACTTCACTTATACGCTCCATGGAAAACAAACTTGTTTTTTATCGAGAAAAACACCTTTCCCGAATTGCCATCAATCGAAATCGTGCGGCAATCGGTGAAAAATTATTTGAAATCTCTGCCGTTTTCCGTGAGATTGAACACACGTTCTCCTCACTAAGCACGAATGAAGCCGAACAAGGCGCAAAAGAATATATTCGTGGCTGTATCATGGAAGAAGTTTGCAAGAACTGCCCTCAATACCGCACGTGCATCAGCAAAGGCATACAAACGCACATCGACAAACTCATCGACGTTGGCTGTTTAAAAGGACGAGCAAGCTTGATTGACATGCCACGCGACCTTGCCAATTGCTGTTATGCGCAAAGTGAGCTCCTCTCAGCTACCAACAAACAAATTGGCGATTATAGAAAATACATGACGGAAACAGAAAACGCGGCATCCGGCAGAACCTTACTCGCCAACCAAGCGCAAGGGGTCAGCGAAATATTAAAAAATCTCGCCTTAGAACAAAGCGAACCGCTACGAATTTATACGGATAAAGAGCGCACCT